>NZ_JAKTIG010000060.1:0-47651 GCF_027855145.1 Acinetobacter sp. AOR18_HL | reverse complement strand
CAGGTCATTGCAGATCGGCAAGCGCATGCGGTGATTCCACCTAGAAAAAATGCGAAACCATGGAAAGATACAAAGAGTAGCTCGCTAGAGCGAAACGAATGACTTCGAACAGTTACACGTTTAGGCAGGACACTCTGGAAAAAATGGTCAGGCTATCATCGGCGAAGTTTGGTTGAAACTAAGATGCATTGCATCAAATTATTAGGAGATAAGCTCAGTGCAAGGAGTTTTGATAGCCAAGTGAATGAGATCCATGCACGTGTAGCCGTCCTTAACAGATTTACGGAATTAGGTCGACCACTTACCCAAGTTACGCCTTAAATTTGGCTCAATTAGGGGCGCTTTGCATTTCAAATCTTTGTGCAACAAAGCCACCTTAATAACGGATTTGTTTAACGCCAGCATACTTTTTGAAACACCACCAAATAAGAACGGGTGTTTAGCTTCAAATAAGAATATCTGTCCATTTAATAAGAATATGCAATTAATGCAATTTTGAAAAATCTAATTATAAAAGCCAATTATTTCAGCGAGATAATTGGCTTAAGTAAAGAGTCGTATTATTTGGTTATCCGCTGATCATCCCAATAACACGGTACTACAATCAAATTGTTTTCATGTAATCGTGACCATAATCGGATACCTAAATCTCGCTGCATATTTTGGACTGTGAAATTGGAAATCAGAAGGGTAGATTTCATGTTGTCATAACGACTATACAAAACCTTATGTACCATCTCCAGGCGTTTTTCATGCCGGTCATGCAGGCCATATTCATCAATCACTAATAAATCAAAACTGGAGAAATGGTCGATGACTTCTTTCTCAGAGCGTGAAGTATCTGACCAAGTATCCATCATTTTTTGAGCAATTTCTGCACTGGTATAGTAGCGTGCAGATTTTGTACTGTTATGCAGAATGTTGCGAATAATTGATGCACTCAGATGGGTTTTACCTGTACCCGGTGTACCAATCATCAACATGTTCGGGTTGTGGTCAGAAATAATTTGCTGTGCAAATGCCTGACATAGCTTGATGATATTGTCTTGTGCAGGGCATGCAACTACATAATTCTTGAAGCCACTATCCAGGTAGCGTTTATTGAGCCCTGAATTTTTAATTTTCTGTTGTAGCAATCGCTGTTGCAGTTCATCCTCATAGGCTGCATGTGAGTGATGCACGGTTTCTTTGGCACACAATTTACAGAGCCTGTGACCTGCGATTTCCATCAGGGGTGTATGATGGGTAGGACAGAGTGTTTCCGTTGTTTCTGAGTGAAACTGGAGTGTTTTAAGCATGGTATTCATGACTGATCTCCTAAATCCACTTTGAATTTTCTAAAAAATCCTCATTTTTTTCTTCAAAATTTGAAGATGAAGATGAAGATGAAGATGAAGATGAAGATGAAGATGAAGATGAAGATGAAGATGAAGATGAAGGGCATGGTTCAAGCATGACTTGAGTAATACTCAGGCTCTTCTCTAGAGCTGCTTGAGCATTTACTTTTCGTTGCATAGTTGATGCTTGAGCATTACTTGCAGATTTATTCCAGCGTGCTTGAGCTGCATTTTTAGCTTTATCAGATTTCATCTGTTGATTTTGCAATGCTTGGTTTTTTAAACTGGTTAAAAAACTTGAAAGAATTTGTTCAGATTCGACTTCAAATAATTCCAATGCTGTCAGCGTATTCAACAAAGTTTTAGCCTTGGTATGCTGCGGTAATTTCGTGATGCTGCATACCGTTGCTAAATCATGAGGAATAGTTCCATTTTTCCAGAAATCCATCATTAACAGCAGTGATGCACCGATTTGCTCTGCAGTCATTCGTGCAAATTTTGCCTGTAAGTCGCCAATATAGAGTGGCATCCAAATTGAAATATCTTTATGCATGTGTTCACCTTTTTTATAGGTATAGAGGGGCTAAGGTCATCGATTGGACGACCTTGTATATTTATTAGATCAGGGAGCTAAGCTCATTAACCGGAGGCGAGCCTGTTGGGCCAGGTCGTCGTAATGGGCTTGTCCATCATCCAGCATTCGCTGTAGCCAAAGTCTCAACGCCTGGTGATCATCGAAGCATTTATTGATTTCCAGCAAAAAGGCCAGATTGTGCAGTTTGGGAATGTGTAACTCATGAATGAGTTCACGCGCGACCATATCTGCTTCTGGGCTAACGACTACACCACCAAAGAAAGCTTTACTATTCATGTGCAAGCTCCTCTGTATTTAGTCTTTCCAGCATGGCTTCAAATGCACTGCCATCGCGACGCGTAACATTGGGAATATAGCGGCTGTAAACAGGGAACAGCATTTCAGTGGTCGAATGACCTAGCTGACGTGCAATCCATTCAGGATTTTCACCCGCAGATAACCAAAGTGTGGCAGCTGTGTGACGTGTTTGATAAGCACGACGAGGCGTTAATCCTAAAAAACGCAGGATAGGGTGCCATACACGCTTATTAACTAAACGGTAGTCTAGAGGACCACCATCACGGTTGCAGAAGACGAAGTCCGATTTTCCGTTGTTGAGGCTTTTCTGTTGCAGAAAGGCTTGGTACACCCGGTCATTCATCTGGATCGTGCGGTCAGAACCATACGTTTTGGTTCCACCAAGAACACCATTCACTAACGCTTCACGGATATGGATCTCACGACGTTGCAAGTCGATATTTTTCCATTGAAGGCCATCGATTTCACTGGTGCGCATACCCGTAAAAAAGCGGATGGTGTAATAAGGTTTAAAGTCGTCACGAACAGATGTAATAATTCGCTGAACTTCTTCAAGAGAGAAAGGCGTGACTTCAATCCGACCTTCTTTCAAACTTTTTATGTTTTTGTAAGGGCTATCAAAATCATATCGTTCGGATGCGCTATCTAGTATCATACGAAGTACTGTCATAATCTGGTTGATTCGTGATGGTGAAAGGCATTCTTGGTTATTTCCGTATGTCACTTTGGCGAGGGATGAACGGAATCCAAGGATGTCTGACTTTTTGATGTTAATAACAGAAATTGTTCCGAAATATGGAGTTAAATATTTTCGAATAACAATCCTAATTTTTTCTGCGTAGCTGCTACGCCATTCTATTTCTTTATCAGCAACCCATATTTCACAGTACTTAGAAAAAACAGGTGCTTTAGAACTCACTGCATTGATTTGGTTTTCAGCAGCTTTAATTTCTGCCAGTCGAGCACTTTTGGGAAAATATTTTGCATAATCAAATACACCTAAGAGCATTTCAGCTTCCATACGTTCAATCGCTTTTTCAAGTTTTTTGCGATTGTTAGGTGTGTCCTCCATTGCAGTTGTTTCACGGCAACGCTTATTTAAGTACCGAAAATCGATTGTAAGCTTGCCGTATCTAGTACGGATTGAAGCCATTGGCTTGAAACTCCTATTGTAGTTGTAGGCTATGTAGAGAACCGAACGAGGTTTTAGTCATGTCTTCCTCAATACGTTCCCAAACAAAAAGAATTTTGCGTCCACCAAATGGGCGAATGTAATGAACGCCTTCGAGTAAAACACTATCTTTGAGTTGATTTCGGATAGTACGCTCGTTGTAATGAATTCGTTCCGACAGTTCTTTTGTAGTAAGATACGTGAAGTTCATATGTATATCCTTTTAAAAAGTATCACAATGATGTTATTTAAGATCACAATGCAATACTATAAGCATTTAATACATCATGCAAGTACTTTATTACACAATGGTGGTAATTAATGATAGTTTGCAATTTACCAGTCTTATTAGCTGAGCGCAGAATGAAGGTTGCGGATGTTGCGCGTGAAACAGGGATGAGTAAAACTACTCTGCATAAACTCTATAATGGTCAATCGACGCGTATTGATTTTGAAACTATTGAAAAGCTCTGCTTATTGCTAAATGTAGAAGTAGGGGAGCTTCTAAAATTACAAGCTGATGAAGACTAAGTTAATGAAATATTAATAAAAATAAGGTGACCAAATTTGGTCACCTTCCTTTTTTGAAGTATTTTTAATTGTGAGAACAGTCGTTAAATCTGGCTCTTTGGGCAGAGTTTTTGAAACTAGAAATGATTAGTATTTGTCGATATTTTTATTGCGTGACCAAATTTGGTCACGATCCTATTTGATCTTGTAAAAATATTGAATTGAAAATAATAGAAGTCTAATGACATAGAAATTTTCGATGGAATAATTTTTTAAGCAGTTTTAGAAAGGGGTTCTTATCTTTTTGATTTATTGAAGGCACTTTTTGGTCACTTATGGTCACCTGCAAATTGAAGACGTTGGGATAGACGTTATTTGAAAGCAGTCTAAAAATCTTTCTTGTTTTAAAAAATCTAATAAAATCAACAATAAAAAAGCCCCCATCTTTCGATGAGGGCTTTCTGAATTTGGAGCGGGAAACGAGACTCGAACTCGCGACCCCAACCTTGGCAAGGTTATGCTCTACCAACTGAGCTATTCCCGCATATATAAGCAGTTTTTACTAAAACTTTCTCAAAAAAAAACCAATTTGGAGCGGGAAACGAGACTCGAACTCGCGACCCCAACCTTGGCAAGGTTATGCTCTACCAACTGAGCTATTCCCGCGTGCCGCTTATAATACATTAAGCAAAACAAGGGTCAACAACTTTATGCAAATAATTATGCTGATTGCATAAAATAAAAACAGAAATGACCATTTAGCGGTATTTTTGTTGTTAAGTTGCCGAATAAATAGACATTTTGTTTGAAGTCAAAGCATACAAGAGCAACTTTTGTTTGTGTGTAGACAAGGTATACTAGGTTCAAATATACGAATAATCGTAAAAGGAAAAGCTATGAGCCTTGAACAACAGTTGATTGAACGGTTACAAACACTTGCACCTAGTCATTTGGAAGTGATCAATGAGTCTGCCGGGCACGGTGGTTATTTTCCAGGCAAGGAATCTCATTTTAAAGTGATTATAGTGAGCGACGAATTTAATGGATTGCGTTTAGTTCAACGTCATCAAAAAGTATACGCCTTAGCTTCTGATTTGATGAATCCGGGCCAAATTCATGCTTTAGCAATTCATGCTTATTTGCCAAGTGAGTGGCAAGGTCAAGCACCTGCTAGCCCAGAATGTGCACATGCACCTAAAAGCTAAGGGTTAATTTCATGGATGCACATTTACTCACTAAAATTATTCATATGACTGCGGTAGCTGCTGCACTTATGGTCTTTGTCTTACGCGCTTCAACTCTGTTTATAGGTGTTCAAGGTGAACAACCCAATCCAGCAGGGCGTAAAGTATTAGTTGCCTTACAACATTTGTCATTTACCGTGGTTTTCATTACGGGTGCAATTTTGTTAGTCATGAAAGACTTTCAAGTACAACCGTGGTTTTACGCTAAAATTATTCTATTTTTAGTGTTGTTATCTTCCCTGATGAAAGCCTTTAAAAAAGATGACACTCTTTTGTTGGCACAGCGTCGTGCAGGTTTGGTCATTAGTGCGATTGCATTTATTGCTATTATTATCTTAGTGATTGTGAAACCTGTTTTTGCTTAATTGTTCTACATTCTTTGCCTTTTTGATTAAGCTCTAGGTTAAACTGCGTACAGTAAAATAATATGCAGAGGGAAACATGTTAACTCGTGTGGTGTTTAACCAAAAAGGCGGTGTAGGGAAATCAAGTATTACTGTAAATTTGGCTGCAATTAGTGCCAAACATGGCTTAAGAACATTGGTGATCGATCTTGATCCTCAAGCCAATTCTAGTCAGTATCTTTTAGGTGACGAAGCAACCTATTCTGCTGAAAAATCAATTTTAGAGCCAAATATCGAAAATTTCTTTGATGATGTGTTGGGCAACAATCAACAAAAGGGTTTAATCGGTAACGCATTAGGTTCAATTTTAAAAGCTCCAAGAAATAAAGATCTCGACAGTTTTGTTCATTCAACTCCTTTTGCAAAATTAGATGTGCTTCCAGCAAGCCCTACACTTGGCGCGCTTGAACATGCGCTTGAAAGTAAACATAAAATTTATAAATTACGTGATTCGATCCAAAACTTAGTTGGGCGATATGACCGTATTTATATAGACACACCACCAGCATTTAACTTTTTTACTCTTTCTGCTCTGATTGCGGCAGATAAAGTACTTATTCCTTTCGACTGTGATGTTTTTTCAAAGCGTGCGTTACAAACATTGATTGAAAATGTTCTCGAAACGCAAGATGATCATAATGATCGCTTGGAAATTGAAGGAATTGTGGTGAATCAATTCCAATCCCAAGCAAAATTACCTCGGGAAGTGGTTCAGCAGTTAAAAGATGAAGGGTTGCCTGTACTCAATAGCATGTTACCGCCTTCGATTTTGATGAAAGAATCGCATCAGAAAAATTTACCTTTGGCCCATTTGGCACCCGAACATAAATTGACTCAAGCTTATGAGACATTGTTTGGTGAGATTGAGCCAAAACGATAAGAGAAAAATGATGAAAGGCTTATATATTGCGCCTTTGGTGGCAGCCACTTTACTCCTTGGCGCTTGTGCTACAACGGTAAAACCGACTTATGTGTCTCCGACACAATATCAATCTTTGAGCTGCCAACAGCTACAAAGTGAATATAACCGTATTCAGCAATATATCGACAATGGCGTGCAAACTCCAAAAAGTACAGGTATGGGTGTTGGTCTTGGACTCGGTGGTGGCTGGGGACGAGGTGGTTGGGGATTCGGTCCATCTATTTCTGTAAATATGGGACAGTCTTCTTCAACGAAAAATACCGAACTTTCACGTGTTTTAGGTCAACAAGAAGCAATTGTTCAGGCTGCTCAGTTTAAGAATTGTCCAATTATTGTCCGTAAAAAGACCAATTAATAGTCAACTTTACATCACAATATGCTAACTAAGGCATGTTGTGATGAATAAAGTTTAGCAAAATGTTTCATAATAAAATTAATATAAATAAGTGGTTTATCAATTTTTAAGCTTCCAAAATTCTGTATTTTCTGTAATCAAAAAGCCTTATAAACTTGCTATATTTTGCCTGTTTCGTTTAAGGTGGCCCCATCTTGGATATTATGGAAACTTTATGATTGAGAGTTGGTTTTTTGTATTGGCAATGTTGGCTGTTTTGCTCATTCCTGGGCCGACAAATGCTTTACTTGCAACCGCTGCTCATTCTCAAGGTTTATCTAAAGCATTTTGGCTTATTCCTATGGAATGGTTAGGCTATGCCTACGGTATTAGCTTTTGGGCTGTGTTTATTCATTTGGCAGCACCAGTTTGGCCGGCGTTATTGCTCATTTTACATATTATAAGTGTGGCGTATGTGTTCTGGATGGCATTCCGATTATGGAAAACCACCCATTTACAACAATTTAGTCAAACTCACCGTAACATTCGCCCACGTCAATTATTCTTCTCAACCTTAAAAAATCCGAAATCTTTACTTTTTGCTGCAGGTATTTTCCCTGCCGAAACATGGAATTCGCCTGAAAATTGTCTAATGGTATTTGGTATTTTTACATTGACGCTCATTCCAGCTGCGAGTTTCTGGATGATTTTTGGACGTGCACTATTAACGGGCCCAGTACAAAAAATAAAAGCCGATCATTTATATAAAGGATCGGCTATGTTGCTTATTTTATGTATGCTTCCAGTGGTATTCCGTTTCTTCTAAATTAAGCCTTAAGCATTGGTTTTACGGCTTTTTAGCTTTTCACGTATAAAGCCGATGATGCCCGGTAAAACACTAATAATAATGATGCCAAAAATAAGATGAGTGAAGTTATCTTTAACGATTGGCATATTTCCAAATAGATAGCCCAACGCCACAAAAGAAGCGACCCAACAAAATGCGCCAATCACATTATAAGTTAAGAAAAACTTATAGTTCATGCTACCAGCACCCGCAACAAAAGGGGCAAAAGTACGGGCAAATGGAACAAAGCGAGCAAAAATAATCGTCTTGCCACCATGACGAGCAAAGAATTCTTGAGTTTTAATTAAATGCTGCTTATTAATGAATCGTGAATTCATTTCAAATACACGTGGACCGATAAAACGACCAATATGGTAGTTCACTGTATCGCCTAAAACGGCAGCAATGAAGAGTAGAGCACCCAATAACCATGGATCCATCGCACCTGTAGATGCTGCTAAAGCACCAGCTGCAAATAGTAAACTATCTCCCGGTAAAAACGGCATAACCACTAAACCGGTTTCGACAAAGATAATTAAAAATAAAATGCCATAAATCCACGTCCCGTAATTTGTAATAAACTCGGCGAGATGTTGATCAACGTGTAGAATAAAATCAAGAAGTTCCATGAGATGATTAAGTGGTAAACCGTGCTCAAATCCTAGCAGTGACCCTATAGAAAGTCAGTATAAAACATCAAAAATATACAAATTGATCATCCTGTTTGTGCAACGATATATATGGATTTTGAGTATTTAATTATCAATGTCCCAAACCTAGAATGAGCTCATCAATAAATAAGCATTTAAATAAAGGTGGCAAAATGTTTAATCCAAATGTAGTGGTCAAAAATATCGTAACGCAATCAGGCGCGGACAGTTTTATTAGCCTTATTGCTCGTCTTCTTATGGCTTATATCTTCCTTGTTGCTGGTTGGGGGAAAATTACCGGTTATGCAGCAACTGCAGGATATATGGAAGCAATGGGTGTACCAGGTGGGATTCTTCCTTTAGTGATCTTGGTTGAGTTTGGTGGTGGTTTAGCCTTGTTATTTGGTTTCCAAGCACGCTTTGCAGCTTTTGGTCTTGGTATCTTTAGTATTTTAACTGCATTCTTGTTCCACCAAGGTGGGGCTGATGCAGCGGCACAATACAATAATGGCATCCACTTTATGAAAAACTTAGCAATGGCAGGTGGTTTATTCTTCCTAATGCTTCATGGTGCTGGCCGTATTAGTCTGGATCATGCAATCGAGAAATAATATTCAAGACAAAATAAAAACCGGATGAGCAATTCATCCGGTTTTATTATTTCTTTATTTTAAAAATTAAAGCATAAATTGGATTTGCAATTCCCCAACCACGAAACCAAGAACTGCGCCGACTGCAATCAAGGCCCACTCATCTTCTTTAAATGCAGGACGTAACATCCCTTCAAATTCAGAAGGTGTTAATTTTTGCATACGTTCAATGAGTGTGCTACGAATATTCATTGCATCTTCTGCATAAGACTCTACATATTTCATCGTCTCTGGAAGCTGTTGCATAATACGTTCAGCAACTTGTGATTTCATATTCTGATATTTTTCTCCGCCAATTGCATATACAACTAACGGACGAATAACCCCAGCTTGCATATCAATTTCTTGTTTAACATGGCGGTTAACCAGATCAATAACACGTGCAGAATGTGTACCCGAAAATAACTCTTCCATCATGTGACGTGAAGTCAAAAGCTGTTTAGAAATTAAAGCTGCATAGTCAGCTGCAACTTCATTTTGACGTTTAATAAACAGCCCTTGCCATGTGTAACCCAATATCTTTTTAGGATAAAGTGGTCTAAACATCATTTGTAGTGCAATCCAGTCACTGAAGAAACCCACAAAACCACCAAACAAAGGTAGCATCCAAGGATATTTTCCTTGAGTGACAATCCAGCACAGCATCTGAATCACACCAATACCGAAGCCAAATACAAAACCTACATTACTGAAAAATTTAAATTCTTGTTTCCCTACACGTTTAAAAATATTGTTCAGTAAACGTTTATCTTTAAGCAAGTTACTGATAACAAGATGTTTAATATCAAAGTATCGATTCACATCACGTTGTACTTCGCTCATGATGTGTTCAACAATTTCTGGTGCTTTTGATTGCACACGACGGATGAGTCTTTGGCGAGCAAATTCTGGCATGCCTTCCCATAAACCAGGCTGATACTCTTGAGCAACGTCACGGGTAATATCTTCAGCCGCTGCAAGTAGGGGTTTTTCTATTTCTTTGGCAATACGTTTAGGATCTAGGCGTGCAAAAATTTCTTCAGGCTTAATGAGCTTTGCTGTCATGAGCTCAACAGCAATGGTTGCCATTTTCTCGGCTTTGCGAGGCACGATGCCTTGCCAACCCAAAAATGGTTTAATACCTTTAAATTCAAGTGGTGAAAACATCATCTGGATGGCAACCACCTTGGTGATATAGCCAATTAAACCACTCATAAAAGGAATAGAGACATACAACCAAAAATGTTGCTGGAAATCTGCAATCATAGTTTGAAGCATTGTTGTTCCTTAGATTTCTATTGATTTTGATAGGGGGCAACAAGCCATAAAAATGGATAATTGTTTAAGCACAGACAAATATCGCTTATGGTATTTACCTTTCCATGGTAATGCCTGTTTTATCGGCTCATCTTAACATCAAATTCAAGGTGATGTTGCATAGAATGTGATGAATTTATCAATACACATGGAGTTTTTAAGCGTAACCCATACAGTTGATAAATATAAGTAAATTTTGATTTATATCAAACAATCCAATTATAGAAATGATTCTGATATGAAAAAAATAAGATATATGATGATTTGCGGTGCGCCGAAGCGCGAAAAATGTTAAAATGGCGCGCTTAATTCTTTTGCCATTTAGTGGTTTGTCATGACTACCAATACTCAAATTACTGAAGATCGTATCCTGATTCTGGATTTCGGCTCTCAATATAGTCAGCTCATTGCACGTCGTGTACGTGAAGCTGGTGTTTACTCTGAAATGTATGCTTTTGATATGTCTGAAGAAGACATTCGCGCTTTTAAGCCAAATGGCATTATTTTGTCAGGTGGACCTGAGAGTGTGCATGAAGAAGGCAGCCCTCGCGCACCACAAGTAGTGTTTGAGTTAGGCGTTCCAGTATTGGGTATTTGCTATGGCTTGCAAACCATGTCTGAACAGTTAGGCGGTAAAGTTGAGCCAGGTACTGTACATGAGTTTGGTTATGCCGAAGTTGATATCGTTAAACGCGACCAACTGATTGGTAACTTACAAGACCGTGAAAACCAACTTCATGTTTGGATGAGTCATGGTGACAAAGTTAGCCAGATTCCAGAAGGCTTTACCATTACTGCAAGCACACCAAGCTGTCCAGTTGCTGCTGTAAGTGATGAAGCGCGTCGTTTCTATGGCGTGCAATTCCACCCAGAAGTAACACACACGGCAAAAGGTGAAGAGTTACTTGCAAACTTCGTTCATAAAATTTGTGGATGTGGCGGTCTTTGGACGCCTGAACACATCATTGATTTACGTGTAGAACAATTACGTGAACAAATTGGTAATGAAAAAGTTCTTTTAGGTCTTTCTGGTGGTGTTGACTCATCTGTCGTTGCTGCGCTTTTACACAAAGCAATTGGCGACCAGTTAACATGTGTATTTGTTGATAATGGTTTACTTCGTTTAAACGAAGGTGACCAAGTGATGCAAATGTTTGCTGAAAACATGGGTATCCGTGTTATTCGTGCAGATGCTGAACAACGTTTCTTAACTGCATTGGCTGGTGAAGTTGATCCAGAGAAAAAACGTAAAATCATTGGCCGTGAATTCATCGAAGTATTTGCTGAAGAAGCACGTAAACTTGATGGCGTGAAATTCTTGGCACAAGGTACGATTTACCCAGACGTAATCGAATCTGCTGCAAGCAAACAAGGTAAAGCACACGTAATTAAATCACACCACAACGTGGGTGGTTTACCAGAAGATTTAGCATTTGAATTGGTAGAACCTTTACGTGACTTGTTCAAAGATGAAGTTCGTAAGTTAGGTACTACACTTGGTTTGCCACATAGCATGATTTACCGTCATCCATTCCCAGGGCCTGGTTTAGGTGTTCGTATTTTGGGTGAAGTGAAGAAAGAATATGCTGATATTCTTCGTCTTGCTGATGACATCTTCATGCAAGAGCTTCGTGACAGTGGTTGGTATGATAAAACTGCTCAAGCATTTGCTGTTTTCCAACCAGTTAAGTCAGTTGGCGTAGTAGGTGATGGTCGTCGTTATGCATGGGTAATCGCACTTCGTGCAGTTGAAACAGTTGACTTTATGACAGCTCGTTTTGCACATTTACCATACGAATTAGTTGATAAAATCTCAACACGTATTATGAATGAAATTAAAGATGTATCACGTGTTGTATACGACGTGTCATCTAAACCACCAGCAACGATTGAGTGGGAATAATTAAATGAAAAGGCAGGATTTAATCCTGCCTTTTTTATATCTGTTTCTTCCGAAGGAGGTGAGAGATGCCTGATTTAATTCAGTTAGAATATCTACAAGAAAAATTACAGCAACTTTTAGCGGAATCATTATTTGCAATTTATCTTTATGGTTCAGCTGTTGACGGTGGTTTAGGGCCAGAAAGTGATCTTGATGTACTGGTCGTGGTCACTCAACCATTAACTTCTGCTTTACGTGAGCAGCTTGCACAAGAATTACTAAAAATTTCACAGCCTGTTGGGGAATTACAAAGACCATTAGAAGTTACTATTTTATTAAAAGATGAGATTCAGTCTGGAATTTATCCTTTAAGTTATGAAATGCAATTTGGTGAATGGCTGCGTGAAGAGCTCAAAGAAGGTGGCACACTGAGCTCACAGAAAGACCCAGATATTAGTATATTGCTTAGAAAAGCGAGATCTCATCATACAGTTTTATTTGGGCCAGCTTTAAACCAATGGGCACCTGAAATTTCTGATCAAGAACTATGGCAAGCAATGTCTGACACTTATCCCGAAATTGTAGCGTATTGGGATGAAGATGCAGATGAAAGAAACCAGATTTTAGCTTTATGCCGGATCTATTTTAGTTTAGTGATGAAGGATATTGCTTCAAAAGACAATGCTGCACGATGGGTTATGTCTCAGCTTCCTGATGAGCAGAAATTCGTATTGCAGCGACTTATACAGGAATATAGAGGGGAAATCGGCAAACAAAATTGGCAAGAGGAGCATTATGCTTTGCAGCCTATTGTCAATTTTTTGAGTTCAAAAATTGAAGAGCAGTTTGAGCAGAAAAGAAATCTGATCACATAATAATTTTTGATTCTGGCTTTATTTACCGACTTTGCTAAACATGTGGCTATATAAGAGTGCTTAAGCACTCTTTTTTATTACTTAGATTTTAAAGCTCAAAATTAATTTTGATAACTATCAAACCAATAGAACAACTCTTATTACTTTTACTTGATCAAAGATATATTAAGATATATCTTAATAATTATAAATTGATCATTTTGGATCTTAAAAGATGAAGCAACAATCAGAACAGCATCATACTGAACATCATCGTTCGGGACGCCGTGGAAGACTTTTTGAAGCTGGACGCATGAAACTTTTGGTACTTCATCTCATTCAGCAAAACCCAAAGCATGGCTATGAAATCATTAAAGAAATAAGTGATTTGGTAGGCGATGGCTATACGCCAAGCGCAGGAACAATTTATCCAACATTAACCAGTCTTGAAGAAATGAATTTGATTAATTTGCTGGATGTAGAGCGTAAGCAATATCAAATCACGGAATTTGGGAAGGCTTACTTAACTGAACAACAAGACAAGTTGAAAGAGTTATTAGAAAAACTACGTTTAAGACGAGAAATCCACAGTAATGATGAATTAATCGAAATTCACCGTGCAATGGAAAACCTAAAAACAGCCTTGCGTTTGAAGCTGAACTCGGCAGGTTTACAGCAAGAGCAGATTTATCAAATTGCCGAAAAAATTGATCAGGCTGCTGTTGCGATTGGGCGCCTATAAGTCGACCTTAAACAAGTTGAAATTTTTCAAAGTTATTAATTTTAAGAGAGAATTTATATATGAAACAACATCAATATCATGTCACGGTACAACACTTAAAAAATGCAAAAGGAGAAGCGTCTACTTATACTGAACGCCTTGAATTCTATGCGGGAAATCATGACGATATTTTTGAAATTGTTGAACGCTTAAAAAAAGCAGATTTTTTTGATGATGAAACAACAAAATCTTTTGGAGTTGGACTAAAACTTTTTAGTGAGGTTATGCTTGAAAACCGTGACCACCCACTATTTCAAGAGTTTCTCCCACAATTTGGTCAATTTATGAAAAACCTAAAACAGCTCGTTAAAACTCAATCATCTTAAGCTGCTCAATGCAGCTTTAATTTTATGTAATTAACAAATGATTGTCTCATTCATAGCACCCTGTGTATTACTAAAAGACTATATTGAATAATGAGTGTATTGTTAAGATCATTACAACGACTCATTGCAAAAGCATAGGTAAAAGAGAGTAATATCATGAGCAATAATAATGATTACGATATTTCTGATTCAAAGGATTGCGAAAAATTTGCCAATCAGTTTATTCAGGAATTTCCAATTCGCTCTGCTGAAATTGGACAGGGGACAGTCATTAAGCGGGCTTTACCTAGCCGACAAAAACGAATGATTGGTGCGTGGTGTTTCTTAGATCATGCAGGCCCAGTAACTTTTCCGGCGGGTGATGGTTTAGATGTTGGTCCTCATCCTCATATTGGTTTGCAAACCTTCACGTGGATGATTGAAGGCACCATGATGCATACCGATAGCTTAGGCTCAAAACAACTGATTCGACCTAAACAAGTTAATTTAATGACGGCAGGTCACGGAATTTCACATACAGAAGTTGCACCTGATACTGAAACTCAAATGCACGCTGCTCAGCTCTGGATTGCCTTACCAGATGCTAAGCGCAACATGGATCCGAAATTTGAACATTATCCTGAACTGCCTGTTGTTGAGAAAGACGGTCTAGAGTTTACCGTGCTTGTGGGTGAATATTTGGCAACGACTTCCCCAGTCTTGGTACATACACCGTTAGTGGGTGTTGACCTCATTGCTACCGAAGATACTAAAACCCGCATTCCATTAAATCCTGAGTTTGAATATGGTTTTATGGCATTAGATGGTGTTGCCCATGTGAATGGCCATGAGTTAACGGCTGACAACATGGTGGTATTAGATACTGGTCTTAGTGAGATCGAAATTGAAGTAAAGAAAGGGAACCGTGTGCTGTTAGTTGGTGGTGAACCGTTTGAGACTCCAATTTTGCTATGGTGGAACTTTGTTGCACGTACAATGGATGATTTAAAAGAAGCCCGTGAGCAATGGATTAACCATGATGCACGTTTTGGTGAAATCCCAGATTATGTTGGTGCACGTTTAGAAGCCCCTGTTCTTCCAGATCAAATGAGAGCATCAAAATGACAGCAGTAATCGCAAGCAGTAAAGCAAAGCCCCTTGCTGAACAATGGAAGGGCGAAATCACCAGTGGTCGTCACCAATATTTTTGTGATGAGCCAGAGAAGCTAGAAGGGCAAGATCAAGGCCCAGCGCCATATGATTTGCTCACTGGAAGTTTAGCCGCGTGTACGCTCATTACTTTAAGAATGTACGCAAAGCATAAGGGTTATGATTTTGGTGAGTTTTCGGTTGAAATCGATTTTCATACCAATAGAGAACATGAAGAACATATAGAACGTCGTATTGTTTTTAAAGACTTGCCAAACGAAGAGCTTCAACAAAAAATCTTAGCGGTATGCGGTAAAACCCCAGTCACTAAAACTTTGTTACGTAGTTTAGACATTCATACTGTGCTTGTTACAGCGTAAAAATGCTATTTTGTTGAGGTGGATGATTTTATATCCATCCCACAAATGGAATAAAACAGCATGTTCACATGCTGTTTTTTATGTAAAAAAGAAAAATAAAAGCAGGCAATAACATGATTAGTGTACACCACCTGGAATGTTCGCGATCGTTTCGAATTCTATGGGCTTTAGAAGAGTTGCGCTTAGATTATGATATTCATTATTATCAACGTCTACCTAACTATTCCGCTCCAGAAACATTGAAATGTATTCATCCTTTAGGTAAAGCTCCAATTTTGACTGATGATGAACAAGTCATCGCAGAATCTGCTGTGATTTTAGAATATTTACAGCAGCGTTATGATCAGAAGCAACAATTTAAACCTAAAGAGCCACAAGATTTACAGCAGTATATTTACTGGATGCACTATGCAGAAGGTTCACTTATGCCGTTATTAGTCATGACTTTGGTCATGAATGGTGTAAACAAACATGTGCCATGGTTAATTCAGCCAGTAGCTAAAAAAATTACAGAAGGGGTGAAGGCAAATTTTGTTCGCCCACGCATGAAAGATCATATTAGTTTTTTAGAAAACTATTTGGCAGAGCATGAATATTTTGCAGGTGACTTTTCATTTGCTGATATTCAAATGAGTTTCCCACTGGAAGCTTTGCAATCACGTTTGCAAGGGAAATACCCTAATATTCAGGCTTTTTTACATCGTATTCAGCAAAGACCCGCATTTCAGAAAGCGAAACAAAAGGGAATTGGTTCTAATGAAAGGAATTGTGCTGATATTTAAAAGAAAAGGAACAATTATTTGTTCCTTTTTTATTTGCCGTTTACTTGCGTTTGATCACGATAGAATCAATGCCGCTATGTTGTAAGGTTTGTTGAGCGGCCAATGCAGCGTCTTGAGTATCATACGGTCCAGAAATAACGCGATACCATGTTTGTCCGTTTTCAGTACTTTTGACTACATCAGCAGATAAGCCATTTAAAATGATTTCTGCACGACGAGCATCAGCCTGATCAGGATCGTTATAACTACGAACTTGTAAAATATATGTAGGTTGCTGAGGAGTTGTAGCTGACTGATTCGGGTCAATTCCTACACTTTCAGAGGCAGCTGGTTGAGTGGTACTTGGTGCCTCAACGATCATAGCAGTGCCTTGATTTTTACTTTCAGGGATCGCTTGTTCAGGAATAGGGGTAACCTGTTGTTGAGGCAATAGGTCGTAGAAGCGATAGTCTTTATTAGTATCTTCTTCTTGATAATGTTCAGAAGTAATCTGATTTTTCGCAGGAACAGGTTGCCAAGGTTTCCAAAGCATAAGCATTACAGCGATACATAAGACCGCCAAAATAGCGACAAGTGTCCCTAACCATTTGGGAATTAGAGGCTTTTTAGGCTTATTAGGTCTTTCAGATACACCGCGTTGCGTTTTGCCAAACACGTGGATTATTCCTCTGTATTTTGATTGTTTTTTAATTCGAGTTTGAGTCTCGTCTTACGATGCTAAAAACAGTGGTTTGTATTGATATTTTAACTATACAAACCACTGCTGACTATATATTGCATGACCTTTAATTTGCTGTCATGCAATATATTTATTACATAGATTCTGGTGCAGATACACCAAGTAATTCTAAACCATTACGAAGCACTTGTTGTACATTGATTGAAAGCAATAAACGGGCTTGTGTAAGCTCTGCATCATCGCTTAATACTTTATGTTCATTGTACCAACCGTGGAACAGGGCGGCTAACTCTTTTAAGTAGTTACCAACCTGATGAGGTTCATATGCATTTGCAGCACGTAATACCGTGTCTGGGTATGCTGCCAGTTTAGCAAGAATCTCAGTTTCTGCATCAAGAGACAAGCGAGCTGCATGTGGACGAGCAGCGTTTACATCGAATTGTAAATCTGTGCTTACTGCTTTTTCTAACATACGACAAATACGTGCGTGTGCATATTGAATATAGTACACAGCATTGTCTTTACTTTGTGAAACAGCAAGGTCAAGGTCAAAGTCGATGTGTTGTTCACTCTTACGCATTACGTAGTAGAAACGAGCTGCGTCATTGCCCACTTCTTTACGTAAGTCACGTAAAGTCACGAATTGACCTGAACGAGAAGACATTTGAACCATCTCGCCGCCACGCCATAAACTTACAAACTGAACTAAAAGAACAGTCAATTTCTTAGAGTCGTAACCCATTGCATCAATCGCCGCTTTTACGCGAGAAATATAGCCATGGTGGTCAGAACCCCAAATATCGATTAGGTCAGTATAACCACGTTGTAGTTTATTTAAGTGGTATGCAATGTCAGATGCAAAGTAAGTCGTTTGGCCATTACGACGCTTAACAACACGGTCTTTTTCATCACCAAATTCAGTCGACTTGAACCAGATGTTGCCATCTTTTTGATAAAGGAAGCCACGTTGATCAAGTGTTTCTAAAGCTTCATCAATTTTTGCACTAAGAGATGCTTCACTAAACCATTGGTTGAACGTTACACCAAAGTCAGCAAGGTCATCTTTAATATCATCTAAAATGGCGTGAAGAGCAGCTTGGTGGAATACACGGTAGCCTTCACCTAATAATTGTTGTGAGTTGGCAATAAGTCCATCAATATGCTTTTCTTTATCGCCAGATAAAACGACTTTGTTACCTTCGCTATCTAGCTCTTCAGCATATTGCACATCTTCTGGTACATCTTTATAAACATTCGCAACTTCACGAACGTAAGCGTCGCCATCTTTATCAATAATGCCTTGTGCGATTTCTTTAACGTAATCGCCTTGATATGCATTTTTAGGGAATACAAGGTTTTGTCCAAGTAGTTCCAAATAACGTAAATAAGTAGAAGTCGCCAAAATATCCATTTGACGGCCAGCATCATTCACGTAGTACTCACGGTCAACTTTAGCACCCGTTGCTTCAAGTAAATTAGCAACAGTCATACCGTATGCCGCACCACGACCATGACCTACGTGTAGGCTAGACGTTGGGTTTGCAGAAACAAATTCGACTTGAATCTTTTTCGCTGCATTTGCTTGGCTACGACCAAAAATTTCTTTTTGTGCTTGAATTTGATCAAGAATAGCAAAACGCTGGTCTGCATTTAAAAAGAAGTTAATAAATCCGGGCCCTGCGATTTCAGCTTTACTGATATCTGCCACTTCTGGTAATGCAGCTAGAACTTTCTCAGCTAGATCACGTGGTTTCATACCAGCAGCTTTCGAGCCGATCATGGCAATATTAGAAGCAAAGTCGCCATGGCTTCGGTCTTTGGTGCGTGTTAAGTTGCTTGTGTTTTTCCAGTCGGAAGGAAGCACCCCTTCTTGTTGAAGAGTTTGCACTGCATGGTCGAGAGCTGCTTGTATTGCCGTATTCATATCAATCGAAAATAGATGTCGCAGAAAAACGTCAAATATAGCAAATTTCCGATGACTTAGGGGAGGGGATTTAATATTCCAATAATTCTTTATGCAAATTACTGATGATTATTTTTTAAATGAATGTCGGTTGATGAATCACCTTACTATTCTGAAAATAATGAATTACAAGCCTTCTGGGTAGTTTTTGTGAGTAAATTACGTGTTTAATTTAATACTATTTCCTGAGGAAATACCTGTTGCCGCTAAATCATATAATTATGGCTTTTAAATTTGAGAAAATAAAAGAAATTTTTAAAATCATAAAAATATTAAGATACTGATTTTTATTATTTATTTTTAAACATGTTTTAACTAAATAGTATTTAATTTTAACATCATGTTTTAAAATATCTATTTTGATCGAATTAGGCTTAAGCTTATACGCACAAAGAGTTTTAGAGACCATACAAAACGTGTTTTTCTCTACTCTAAGCTGGAAAATGAGATAGGCAATGATATCAGGACACCCAAGTAAACATCCCCTTTATATTCCATATGCAGGTTTTACACTTTTAGAGTTACCACTCTTAAATAAAGGTTCGGCTTTCACTGAAGAAGAAAGAAGTAACTTTAACTTACACGGTTTACTCCCCCATATTATTGAAACTATTGAAGAGCAGAGCCAGCGTTCTTATCAGCAATATTGCGCTTTTACTGATGATATCAACCGACATATCTATCTGCGTAATATCCAAGATACTAATGAAACCTTGTTCTATCATCTAATCGAAAATCATCTTGAAGAAATGATGCCGATTATTTACACCCCAACAGTAGGTGAGGCATGTCAGCGTTTCTCTGATATCTATCGTCGTCATCGTGGTGTTTTCATTTCATATCCAGATCGTGATGTGATTGATGATATTTTGCAAAACGTAAATAAAAATAATGTAAAAGTGATCGTCATTACTGATGGTGAACGTATTTTAGGTCTTGGTGACCAAGGTATTGGTGGTATGGGTATTCCTATTGGGAAACTTTCACTTTACACCGCTTGTGGTGGAATTAGCCCAGCCTATACATTGCCAATCACAATTGATGTGGGGACGAATAATCCACAATTGTTAAATGATCCGATCTATATGGGTTGGCGTCAGCCACGTATTAGTGGTGATGAATATTATGCATTTGTCGATATGGTGATTGAGGCTGTGAAGCGTCGTTGGCCAAAAGCGTTAATTCAGTTTGAAGATTTCGCTCAAAAAAATGCGATGCCACTTTTAGAAAAGTATCGAGATAAAATTTGTTGTTTTAACGATGATATTCAAGGAACAGCAGCGGTATCTGTAGGTAGTTTGATTGCTGCAAGTCGTGCAGCAGGCAAGCAATTAAAAGATCAAACAATTGCTTTCTTAGGCGCGGGCTCTGCGGGATGCGGTATTGCCGAGCAAATCGTTGCGCAAATGGTTGCTGAAGGTCTGACTGATTCTGAAGCACGTGCTCGCGTTTATATGGTAGACCGTTTTGGTTTGATCACTGAGAATCAGCCAAACTTGCTCGACTTCCAACGTAAGTTAGCACAAAAAGCTGAGGTGGTTGATCAGTGGGGCAATATTGAAGAAGTGATTTCACTACTTGATGTTGTTAAAAATGCGAAGCCTACAGTGTTAATTGGTGTTTCTGGTCAACCAGGTCTCTTCACAGAAGAGATTATTAAGACCATGGCAGCGAATTGTGAACGCCCAATTGTCATGCCATTGTCTAACCCAACTTCACGTGTTGAAGCAGTACCGGCTGATATTGTGGAATGGACTGAAGGTAGAGCATTAATTGCAACAGGTAGCCCGTTTGCTCCTGTGAATCATCACGGCAAGCTTTATAATATTTCTCAGTGTAATAACTCGTACATTTTCCCGGGCATTGGCTTAGGGGTGGTGGCATCGGGTGCTAAACGCGTTACTGAAAATATGTTAATGGCTTCAAGTAGTGCTTTAGCGAATTGCTCGCCATTACTGAAAGATCCGCAAGCTGATTTATTGCCACCTTTAGGTGAAATTCAGCAAGTCTCTAAAGTGATTGCATTTGAAGTTGCCAAAGCTGCAATGGTCGATGGCGTGGCAGTAACGATTAGTGATGATTTGCTACAGCAAAAAATTGATCAATCATTCTGGAAACCTGAATACCGCAAATATAAGCGTATTCCTTTCTAAGGTTGAGAACGTAAAAAGAGGAGCTTAAGCTCCTCTTTTTTATTTTAGTCTTCTAAAACTTCTTCTAGCAATTCTTCACTAGGTGCAAAGTAATATGCGCCGTCTAGTGGTGTCACGAAATGCAATAAGCGATCATGGATACCATCTCCACTTGTACCAAACATACGTTTTAACATGGCATCAATAATATTCAGGTCCTTGGTGTACGCAATGAAAAATAAACCCTGATCACCTCTGCCGTCGCCATAAGGCAGACTATGACGCAAGATTTCCATTTCTTCGCCTTGATCATCTTCGACAACAGTACGTGCGACATGAGCATTTTCTGGTTTAACGTCATCATCCAGTTCAATTGACTCAAGCTTAGTACGACCCATGACATTTTCTTGAGCATCAACTTTTAGTTTTTTCCATTTTTCTAAGTCATGTGCATAGCGCTGCGCGAAAATGAAACTGCCATCAGCAAAAACTCCCGCGCTTTCTGGCAATAGAGCTGTTTCTGCACGGTCATCTGGAAATTGAGGGTTTTCTGTACCGTCTATAAAGCCTGTAATATCTCGGCCATCAAAATAGCGGAAGCAAACACGCTCATCAAGAACTTCAACTTTATCTTTAATACCTTCAAAAAATGCTTGGCTTAATGCAAAACAAATATCAGAACGCATACTAGCAATATGGATGAGGACATCAGCGGGAACGGCTGGCATGTTGAATGCGCCGTTTTCTGGTTCAAGTTGTTTAAAGCCAGCAGGAGATTGACTGTAAAGTTGCTTCCAAAGTTCTGGACCAAAAGCGACTGCTGTTTTGATTTGCGCGTCTGAATGCTGAGTAATGAGACGGTCGCGTGTTTCAAACAACGCTTCGAGTTGTTCTTTTAATTCATCAATTGATAAGTCTTTTAAACGAAGAACAATAAATCGGGCATGATCTGATGGCAACGGCAAAATGACAGATTGAGCAGTCATTGGAAGGTATCTCCTCAATTATAATTTAGTATGAGCTTTAATTATTGTGCCTGATGCGAAGAGCGGTTAGTAGTCTATTTCTTGATTTTATTGTTTGAATTCTCATCAATATAGTTTTATAAAACAGTATAATTCCACTTTTATTGTCTATTTTTACTATGTCTTTGCAAGTTTGGTTTGCCTATATGTTGGCCTGTTGGGTCATTAGTATCTCTCCGGGTGCGGGAGCTATTGCCTCAATGTCGAGTGGTCTAAATTATGGCTTTAGACATGGTTACTGGAATGCAATTGGTTTACAAGTTGCCTTGGTGCTTCAAATTATGGTGGTGGCAGCAGGTGTCGGGGTTTTATTTGCAACGACTCCTTTAGCTTTTCAGGCCGTTAAGTGGTTTGGCGTAGCCTATTTATTATATTTAGCCTATTTGCAGTGGACAGCACCTGTAAAAGATATAGAAATTCAACAAGAAAAAAGAGATAAATCTGCTTTAGCTCTGCTATTAAATGGTTTTGTAGTCAATATTAGTAATCCTAAAGCGATCGTATTTTTATTGGCAGTTTTGCCGCAGTTTTTAGATTTGAGTAAGCCTCAATGGATACAATATCTAATTATGGCAGCCACTATGATTACGATCGATTTGATTGTAATGGCTGGATATACGGGGCTGGCATCCAAGGTTTTAAGATTACTTAGATCCCCTAGACAGCAAAAATATTTAAATCGGGGCTTTGCTGTAATGTTTAGCTGTGCGGCTTTATTATTGAGCACTGTTCATCAGGCGTCCTAAGTTAAGCCGCCTGTGTTTGATTTTTTACTTTTTGAGTTATAAAAATAACAGCAAAACTTAATGCCATACATAAAACAATACTAAGACCTGTAGAGATATTGAGTGCTGCACTTGACCATAAACCGACACTAACACCGAGCTGGGCTAACACGAATGCCCAAATAACCATTTGCTTTGGTGAGTTTGCCAATAGACGAGCACTTAAGGCTGGTATTACGAGTAATGCACCCATTAGCAAAGAACCCACAGCACGCAAGGCTAAAACTGTAAATAAGGCTAATAACAGCATGAAAATAAGGCGTTGCCAGTTTGCATTCACTCCTTCACTAATTGCGATATCCGGATCAATTGCAAACTGTATTTGTGGCTGCCAAAAACGGTAAAGAATTACGAGTGATATCGCAATAATCAAAGTGAAAACAGGGAGGTCAGGCCAATCAATGCTGAGCAAGTCGCCAAATAAATAACTTAAAAGCTCTGGTCTTAAACTTGGTACATGTTGAATAAACAATAAACCACTACACAGTAATGTCGCTGAGCATAAGGCTAACAGAGCATCGTTGGGCAAACGATTGTCGTGTAAAGCCCATAATACGCCTACCAGTAAAACCGCTGTGCCTGCAACGCCAAGCCATAATGGAAGACTTAAGGCTCCTGCAATAGCAACCCCGAGTAGTGTTCCGTGCGCCATCGTGTCAGCAAAAAAAGACATGCGTCTCCAAAGCATTAAACAACCCAGAGGTGCAGTCAAAAATACCAGCAGGGTTCCCATAATCCATGCGGGCAACAATAATTGTAACCATTCCATCATGGCTTAAGCTTCCGGTTCTGGGTGAATATGAGGGCGGTCATTATGAGGGCAAGGGTGAGCAGCATCACCGTGAGCACAATGGTCATGATGATGTTGATAGAAGACCCTTTGAGTTCCAAATATTGCCTGATATTCAGGGTGTTGCTGAATATTCTCGGGTAGCCCACTACAGCAAATATGTTTATTTAAACACACTACGCGGTGTGTTCCTTGCATAACCCATTGTAAGTCATGAGAGACAATTAAGATCGCACAACCATATCGTTCTGGCAGGCTACGAACATAATCATAAAGTTCCGCTTCTGACTGAATATCTAGACCTTGCATGGGTTCATCAAGAACTAAAATATCTGGCTGACGAAGCAGTGCACGAGCCAATAGTACTCTTTGGCGTTCTCCACCTGAAAGTTGTTGTACTTTTGATTGTTGTAACTTTGAAATACCTGTGTCTTGAATAATTTCCTGACGCAGGGCAGAGCTGCATTTTTCTAAATCAAGAAGGTCCTGAACACGTAAAGGGAGACTGTGTGAAGGGTTAAACTTTTGTGGCACATAAGCCATTTTAAGTTTTTTATGATTGATAACACGCCCACTACTCGGCTGGAGAATACCGAGTAGAACCTTTATCAGTGTTGATTTGCCAGCGCCATTGGGGCCAATTAAAGACACAATTTCATTTTCATGTAAGGCAAAATCAACTTTTTTTAATATATCCCGATCATCACGATGAACAGAAACCTGCTCAAGCTGAATTAATACAGGATTTAAGGAGTTGTGCGGCACTGTTGGCATTTCCCCGAAATTTCAATAATGCTGTGTTGAGCCACGAAGTCATCTGAAGCTGCAAGCTGGTCAAGCTGGTGTGTGAGGCCTTGAGAGGAAGCTTCTTTAACCATATGGCATTCGGTACAAATCAGGAATGCTGCTTGATGGCCTTCACGCGGGTGGCAACAAGGAATATACGCATTAATAGAAGTTAGGCGGTGAATGAGACCTTTTTCTAATAAGAAATCTAAAGTTCTATATACAGTTGGAGGCGCAGCAGGGCGATCAGTTTGACTTTTTATACGTGCCAATAAGTCATAGGCACCCATCGGACCCGAAGCATTTAAAATGAGTTCCAGAACTTCTTTGCGCAAAGGTGTAAGGCGTGCGCCAGTCGCAGAACATAAACTTTCTGCTTCAGCTAAACGACTTGCGACATTATGATGATCATGCACACCATGCAAAGAATCATGATGTTCATGCGAGCAGGAACTCATAGGGGTAACCTCGAATTTTTAACGGAATATTAGCATGAAGCGATGCTTCATTCGATTAATCTTAGGTATTTTTGTAACTTTGTTATATTATAACATGCTTCGAGCTAATTTAAATTGATGGTCTGTCATGTTCCGTTTTTTTGTTTTCAGTATGTTCTCACTTTTGAGTACGTTAGGGTGGAGTCAGGGTTTGGTGGTTTCTACACACCCGATTTATCTGATTGCAAAAGAAGTCACTCAAGGGGTTGAAGAACCACAACTCTTATTAAAGGGACAAACTGGGCATGACGTACAATTAACTCCAGCGCATCGTAAAGCAATTAATGATGCGTCTTTGGTGATTTGGTTGGGTAAAGCGCATGAAGCGCCCTTAAATAAATTATTAGGTAATAATAAAAAGGCGATTGCACTATTAGATAGTGGCATTGTTTCTGTTTTGCCCCAGCGTAGTACACGTGGTGTAGCTTTACCTAATACAGTAGATACACATGTATGGTTAGAGCCTAACAATGCGGTTCGAATTGGTTTCTTTATTGCGGCTTTGCGCTCTCAGCAACATCCTGAAAATAAGGCAAAGTACTGGAATAATGCCAATGTATTTGCTCGTAAAATGTTGCAGGCAGCACAAGCTTACGATAGTTCAAGTAATGGCAAACCGTATTGGGCATATCATGATGCCTATCAATATTTAGAGCGTTCACTAAACTTAAAATTCGCTGGTGCTTTAACAGATGACCCTCATGTTGCACCAACAGCAGCTCAAATTAAGTATCTTAATGATAGTCGACCAAAAAATCAGATGTGTTTGTTGGCAGAGAGTTTTACCACTAAGGGTCAATACCAAAAATTAGGTAACATTACTTTTCAGCCAGTAGACGAGAGCATGAATAATGAGGATGATTTCGTCACTGCATGGAAGAAACTGGCTATAAAAACAGATAAATGTGTATTAAGTACGCAAAAGTAAGATAAAAAGTAAACAAAGGCTGACTGTAGCGTCAGCACCACCTGTCATGAAAAACCCCGACTAAAGTCGGGAAAAGATTGCATGTTCAGGGGTGTAACTCTATAATGCCTGCGATTAAAAGCGATCATCAGCTAAACTTGTCAAGCATTTATGCTGTGAGTGGATAAATAATGAGCCAAACTAGTCGCTTGATTGACCGACGATTAGCAAAAGCTTTGGTCTTCTTACAAGCATGTATGATCCCTGTTTCCGCACTTGTGGCGTGGAGC
Source organism: Acinetobacter sp. AOR18_HL (assembly GCF_027855145.1). Classification (NCBI taxonomy): domain Bacteria; kingdom Pseudomonadati; phylum Pseudomonadota; class Gammaproteobacteria; order Moraxellales; family Moraxellaceae; genus Acinetobacter; species Acinetobacter sp. AOR18_HL. The sequence goes on along the minus strand of NZ_JAKTIG010000060.1, from coordinate 21,407 downwards.
ATAAAAGACATGACAGCAGCATTAAGTGCGGCACTTGGTGCGTTGGTCTGCTGGCTTGCTACGGGTTATTTTTCGTGGCAATCCTTCAGAACAGCAGGTGCACGAGCATCAAAACAAGTGCTGTCTAACATGTATAGGGGCATGTTAGGCAAATTTGCAATCATGATCGTTGGATTTATTTTGATTTTGAGCAATGTTAAACCTTTATCACCGTTAGCATTGCTGTTTGGTTTTATTCTCGTTCAGGCAATGTCGTGGGTCGCTCCGTTTTGGGTGTCACGTCTACAAAAACGGGTGTAGAAACAAGAAGAATTGAAGATTTTTTGGAGGGTGGCGAGATATCGACAGTACGCCGATGTTCGTTTCCCTTCTTTTTAGTAATTGACATTGACCAGGTGTGATTTATGGCTGCTGAAGAACATGCCCTCACTTCGACAGAGTATATCAAGCATCACTTGACCAATATGACCTATGGCAAAATGCCAGACGGTACATGGAAATTGGCTGAGACTGCTGAAGAAGCTCATTCGATGGGGTTCACTGCAATTCACTTGGATTCAATGGGTTGGTCAATTGGCCTTGGTGTGATTTTCTGTTTGATGTTCTGGATCGTTGCGAAAGCTGCAAATGCAGGTGTTCCAACTAAATTCCAGTCAGCAATCGAAATGATCATTGAGTTTGTTGACTCAAGTGTCCGTGATACTTTTCATGGCAAATCACGTTTAATCGCTCCGCTTGCACTCACTATTTTCGTGTGGATTTTCCTCATGAACTTAATGGACTTGATCCCAGTTGACTGGATTCCTCAAGTTGCAGCGTTTGTAGGTGCAAACGTATTTGGTATGGACCCTCACCACGTTTACTTCAAGATCGTTCCATCTACAGATCCAAACATTACTTTAGGTATGTCTTTATCTGTATTTGTACTTATCTTGTTCTACAGCATCCGCGAAAAGGGTGTTGGTGGTTTCGTTGGCGAGTTGGCACTTAACCCATTTAACCCAAGTAATCCAGTTGCAAAAGCGTTGCTTATTCCAGTGAACTTGATTTTGGAATTGGTAACATTCCTTGCTCGTCCGATTTCATTAGCTCTCCGACTATTCGGTAACATGTATGCCGGTGAGTTGATCTTTATCCTAATTGCTTTATTGCCGTTCTGGATTCAATGGGCGTTGTCTGTGCCTTGGGCGATCTTCCACATTCTTGTAATCACGTTGCAGGCATTCATCTTTATGATGCTTACCATCGTTTACTTGAGCATGGCAAGCGAAAAACATTAATGGTATTGCCTAACTATCAAATGATGGTTGGGCTGAATTTTTTTAATTTAATTTGGTAATAACCTAACCTCTGAGGAATTTTTCATGGAACTCACTTTAGGTCTAGTTGCAATTGCATCTGCTATCTTGATCGCTTTCGGTGCTTTGGGTACTGCGATTGGTTTTGGTCTTTTGGGTGGTCGCTTTTTAGAAGCTGTTGCTCGTCAACCAGAATTGGCTCCACAACTTCAAACTCGTATGTTCTTAATCGCGGGTCTTCTTGATGCTGTGCCTATGATCGGTGTTGGTATTGGCTTGTTCTTCATCTTCGCTAATCCATTTGTAGGTTAATCATCTTAATTCCTAAATCCACTATTTGAGGAATTGCAATGAATATCAACCTCACATTGATTGGTCAAGCGATTGCGTTTGCATTCTTTGTTGCATTCTGCATGAAGTTTGTTTGGCCACCACTAATCAATGCGATTAGTGAGCGTCAGCGTAAAATCGCTGATGGCTTAAATGCAGCAGAAAAAGCGAAAGCTGACCTTGCCGATGCACAAGCGCAAGTTAAGCAAGAACTTGATGCAGCTAAAGCACAAGCGGCTCAATTGATCGAACAAGCGAACCGTCGTGCAGCGCAATTGATCGAAGAAGCTCGTACTCAAGCTGCGGCTGAAGGTGAGCGTATTCGTCAACAGGCTAAAGAAGCTGTTGATCAAGAAATCAATTCTGCTCGCGAAGAATTACGTCAACAAGTAGCTGCTTTGGCAGTAACTGGTGCAGAAAAAATCCTGAACCAGCAAGTTGATGCAGAAGCTCATAACGCCATGCTGTCTCAGCTGGCTGCTAAACTTTAAGCGAGGCGAATTATGGCTGAACTCTTGACGTTGGCACGTCCGTATGCCAAAGCAGCATTTGCTTATGCTTCTGAGCAAGGTGCAACAGACAATTGGTCGAATGCGTTACAAGTGCTCAGTGCTGCGGTGCAAGACGAAGCATTTTCCGCTTATTTAAATCGCCCTGAACTTACTCCTGCGGAGCAAGTGAAGCTTTTTGCTAAAGTTTTAGGTGAAGATCAATCTCAAGCAGTGTCTAACTTTTTGACACTTCTTGCAGATAACGATCGTTTAATGCTGTTACCTGAAATTGAAGCAGAATATGAACAGCTTAAATCACAGAATAACAACAATGTGGATGTCGTGATTGAATCGGCTTTCCCGTTAACTGCTGAACAAGAGCAACTGTTGAAATCTGCTTTAGAAAAGCGTTTTAACAGTACAGTAACTGTTTCAGTTGAAGTTAAACCTGAGCTTATTGCAGGTGTTGTAATTCGTGCAGGCGATCAAGTGATAGATGATTCTGCGCTTAACAAGCTTGAAAAAATGCGTACTCGTCTTCTTGCATAATGCAAATGATGAAGACTGAACTAATAAAAGATTGAGGAATAGCGCAATGCAACAACTGAATCCATCCGAGATCAGTGCGCTCATTAAACAGCGTATCGGAGATCTGGACACCAGCGCGACCGCTAAAAACGAAGGTACCATTGTTATGGTATCCGACGGTATCGTGCGCATTCACGGTCTTGCTGATGCAATGTACGGTGAAATGATCGAATTCGACGGCGGCTTATTTGGTATGGCACTGAACCTAGAACAGGATTCAGTGGGTGCCGTTGTTTTAGGTAACTACCTAAGCCTTCAAGAAGGTCAAAAAGCTCGTTGTACAGGTCGTGTATTAGAAGTTCCAGTTGGTCCTGAACTTCTTGGCCGTGTTGTCGACGCTTTGGGTAACCCAATTGATGGTAAAGGCCCAATTGATGCGAAATTAACTGATGCTGTTGAAAAAGTAGCACCAGGCGTAATTTGGCGTCAATCTGTAGATGAGCCTGTTCAAACTGGTTATAAATCAGTTGATACCATGATTCCTGTTGGTCGTGGCCAACGTGAGTTGATCATCGGTGACCGTCAAACTGGTAAAACAGCGATGGCGATCGATGCGATTATCGCTCAGAAAAACTCTGGCATTAAATGTGTATACGTTGCGATTGGTCAAAAACAATCAACAATTGCAAACGTTGTACGTAAGCTAGAAGAAACTGGCGCTATGGCGTATACAACTGTTGTTGCTGCTGCGGCTGCTGATCCTGCTGCAATGCAGTACTTAGCTCCGTACTCTGGCTGTACAATGGGTGAGTACTTCCGTGACCGCGGTGAAGACGCTCTTATTATTTATGATGATTTGTCTAAGCAAGCTGTTGCTTACCGTCAAATTTCATTACTTTTACGTCGTCCACCAGGTCGTGAAGCGTATCCAGGTGACGTATTCTATCTTCACTCACGTCTTCTTGAACGTGCTTCTCGTGTATCTGCTGACTACGTTGAGAAATTCACTAATGGTGCAGTAACTGGTCAAACTGGTTCTTTAACTGCATTGCCAATTATTGAAACTCAAGCAGGTGACGTATCTGCATTCGTACCAACGAACGTAATTTCGATTACTGACGGTCAGATCTTCTTAGAAACATCATTATTCAACGCAGGTATTCGTCCTGCTGTGAACGCGGGTATCTCTGTATCTCGTGTTGGTGGTTCTGCTCAAACCAAGATCATCAAAAAATTGTCTGGTGGTATCCGTACTGCTTTAGCACAATACCGTGAATTGGCTGCGTTTGCTCAGTTCTCTTCTGACCTTGATGAAGCAACTCGTAAGCAACTTGAACATGGTCAACGTGTAACTGAGTTAATGAAGCAAAAACAATATGCTCCTTACTCAATTGCTGACCAAGCTGTTTCTGTTTATGCATCTAACGAAGGCTACATGGCTGACGTAGAAGTTAAGAAAATCGTAGACTTTGATGCTGCGTTAATTTCTTACTTCCGCTCAGAATATGCTCCGTTGATGAAACAAATCGATGAAACTGGTGATTACAACAAAGACATCGAAGCAGCAATCAAAGCAGGTATTGAAAGCTTTAAAGCGACTCAAACTTACTAAGTTTAGTTTTAGTTAAGTTTGGTTCACGGATCAACCTTCGGAAGCTCGAAAGAGCTTTCGAATACTAGGTTAAGCGTATGGCAAATTTAAAAGAAATTCGCGCCAAAGTAGCTAGTATCAAGAGCACGCAAAAGATTACTCGCGCGATGCAAATGGTAGCTGCTTCTAAAATGCGTCGTGCGCAAGAGCGCATGGCTCAGGGCCGTCCGTATGCCGATAATATGCGCCGTGTAATTGCTCACTTGGTACAAGCAAACCCTGAATACAAACACCGTTATATGGTTGACCGCCCAGTTAAGCGTGTTGGCTATATCGTAGTGTCTTCAGATCGTGGTTTGGCAGGTGGCTTGAACATTAACTTGTTCAAGAAAGTTGTGCAGCATGTCAAAGCACAACAACAGCAGTCAATTGAAGTTGAATTTGCTTTAATTGGTCAAAAAGCGGTTTCGTTTTTTAAGAATTACGGCGGTAAAGTGCTCGGTGCAACTACCCAACTTGGCGATGCGCCGAGTTTGGAACAGTTAACTGGCTCAGTCCAAGTTATGCTTGATGCATTTGATAAAGGCGAATTAGATCGTATCTATCTCGTATCAAATGGCTTCGTTAATGCAATGACTCAGCAGCCTAAAGTAGAACAACTTGTTCCTTTAGCACCAGCAGAAGAAGGCGATGATCTCAACCGTACTTATGGTTGGGACTATATCTACGAACCAGAAGCAGAAGAATTGTTAAATGGTTTGTTGGTTCGCTATATCGAGTCTATGGTTTATCAAGGTGTGATTGAAAACGTTGCATGTGAGCAGTCAGCTCGTATGGTCGCGATGAAAGCAGCGACAGACAACGCAGGACAATTGATTAAAGACCTACAACTCATTTACAACAAGCTGCGTCAAGCCGCGATTACTCAGGAAATTTCCGAGATCGTTGGCGGTGCCGCTGCCGTTTAACATTATTAAGTTTGAATTGAGGAGACAGCAATGAGTAGCGGTCGTATCATTCAGATCATCGGCGCGGTTATCGACGTCGAGTTTGAGCGCAATAGCGTTCCTAAGATCTATGACGCTCTCCAAGTTGACGGTACTGAAACTACATTAGAAGTTCAGCAACAGCTTGGCGATGGTGTTGTTCGTACCATCGCAATGGGTTCTACAGAAGGTCTTAAACGTGGCCTTAATGTAACTAGCACAAATGCACCGATTTCTGTTCCAGTAGGTCCAGCTACGCTTGGTCGTATCATGGACGTTTTGGGCCGCCCAATTGATGAAGCAGGTCCTGTAGCGACTGAAGAGCGTTTGCCGATTCACCGTCAAGCCCCTTCTTATGCTGAACAAGCAGCTTCTACTGATCTTTTAGAAACTGGTATTAAAGTAATTGACTTACTTTGCCCGTTCGCAAAAGGTGGTAAAGTTGGTCTATTCGGTGGTGCTGGTGTTGGTAAAACCGTTAACATGATGGAGTTGATCAACAACATCGCGAAAGCTCACTCAGGTTTATCTGTGTTTGCTGGTGTTGGTGAGCGTACTCGTGAAGGTAACGACTTCTATCACGAAATGAAAGATTCTAACGTTCTTGACAAAGTAGCAATGGTCTACGGTCAGATGAACGAGCCACCAGGTAACCGTTTACGCGTAGCGTTAACTGGTTTGACTATGGCTGAATACTTCCGTGATCAAAAAGACGAAAATGGTAAAGGTCGTGACGTATTATTATTCGTCGACAACATCTACCGTTATACACTTGCGGGTACTGAAGTATCAGCATTGTTAGGTCGTATGCCATCTGCGGTAGGTTACCAACCTACACTTGCAGAAGAAATGGGTGTTCTTCAAGAGCGTATTACATCTACTAAATCTGGTTCGATCACATCGATCCAAGCGGTATATGTACCTGCCGATGACTTAACAGATCCATCTCCTGCAACTACATTTGCTCACTTAGATGCAACAGTAGTATTGAGCCGTGACATCGCATCTTCTGGTATCTATCCAGCGATCGATCCACTTGACTCAACTTCACGTCAGTTAGACCCATTAGTTGTTGGTCAAGAGCACTATGAAATTGCGCGTGCAGTACAAAACGTATTGCAACGTTATAAAGAGCTTAAAGACATCATCGCAATCTTGGGTATGGATGAATTAGCTGAAGAAGATAAATTGGTTGTTTACCGTGCGCGTAAAATCCAACGTTTCTTCTCTCAACCATTCCACGTAGCTGAAGTGTTTACTGGTGCTCCTGGTAAATTAGTACCGCTTAAAGAAACGATTCGTGGCTTTAAAGGTCTATTAGCTGGTGAATACGATCACATCCCAGAACAAGCGTTCTATATGGTTGGTGGTATTGACGAAGTGATTGCTAAAGCTGAGAAACTCTAATTTAAGGAGATCATCTCATGGCGACTATGCAATGTGATGTCGTAAGTGTTAAAGAGTCTATTTACTCTGGCGCAGTAACGATGTTAATCGCGAAAGGTGCTGGTGGTGAGCTTGGTATTTTGCCAGGACATGCTCCACTTGTAACCTTGCTTCAACCGGGCCCGATTCGTGTTCAGTTGGAAAATGGTACAGAAGAAATCGTCTATGTATCTGGCGGTGTTTTAGAAGTTCAACCTCATGTTGTAACGGTTCTTGCAGATACTGCAATCCGTGCAGACAACTTGGATGAAGCGGCAATTTTAGAAGCACGTAAAAATGCTGAACAATTGCTTGCAAACCAAAAGAGTGATTTGGACTCAGCTGCTGCGTTGGCTGCCTTGGCAGAAACAGCTGCACAGCTTGAAACTATCCGTAAAATCAAAAACCGCGCACTATAATTGCCGGTTTGAGATTGAAAAAGCCACCGTAAGGTGGCTTTTTTTATACGTTGTTTTTTTAAGATTCAGTTTTTGAATCTGACTTTTCATCTCCTGCCATAATCATGGCAGCAAGCTTCACCATATCCATTTGAATGGTATTAAGCTGTTTTTCAATTTGGTCAAAATTGATTTGATCTAATTTCCCATTGAGTAATGGCATGCTAAGAGCTTGTTGGTTGGCATGTAATAAACTTTGGCGAATATTCTCAATTTCCTGACTTTTGATATCTAAAGTCAAAAGTGCTTGATTTAAACCTTCTAGTTGCTGTTTTAACGTAGTGACAGTAGTTTTTAGTTCATTCTGATTCTTATCTTGGATGGCTTGTTCAACATCAAGCTGAGTATCTTTAAGCTGTTCAACATAGTCACCAGCTTTAAGCTGTAAATTAGCAGCGTCGCGGACCATATAAAAAATATTGCCGCTTTTAAGTTCGGCTTTGTTGGGTGCAATTTCTGACTCTTGTTGTTCAATGTTTTGGTCAGCTGCCTGTTCAGCTATTTCAGTTTTTTCTTGTTCGGTAGCATGGTCTTGTGCCTGATCACACCCGAGTAAAAGCATGCCTGAGGCAAAAATTACAAAAGGAAGAAATGCGCCCTGTAAAATTTTTTTCATAACTACAAACAACATCAAATAAAGCAAATGGATACTATAGGCATAAAATATGAAGAAAGATTGTATTTTTGCAAACGAACAACACTTTGAGGAGAGCATAAAAAAGAGCGTATAAAACGCCCTTTCTCATATTTTAAAATATTATTTTGCTAACTCTGCTTCAACTGCTTTAACGATTTGTTCATCGTCTGCTGTTAGGTTTGGAGCAAAGCGAGCTACGACTTCGCCATTTTTATTAATTAAAAACTTTTCGAAGTTCCATAAAACTTCTGGAGCAGGGTTGGTTGGAATACCTAAGCCTTCTAAACGCTCACGGAAAGGACCTTCACCAGTGCGTTCCGGCTGAGCCGCTGTCAAAGTTTGGTAAAGTGGGTGCTTATCTTCGCCGACTACAGAAACCTTAGAAAATAAAGGGAAATGAACATCATAATTTAATGAACAGAACTGTTGAATTTCTTCATCAGAACCTGGTTCTTGCTCTTTAAAGTTATTTGCTGGGAAACCTAAAATTTCAAGACCTTGGTCTTTTTTTGCTTGGTAAAGTTTTTCTAAGCCTTCGTATTGTGGAGTTAAACCACATTTAGAAGCAGTATTTACGATAAGTAGAACTTTACCTTTATATTGTTCAAGATCGACCGTTTCGCCTGAAATAGCTTTTACTGGAATGTGATATACAGATTGTGTCATGAGTCTTTCCTAAAGATTGTAATTGATATCAAGTAACGCATTTGTTTTAACTGCTATTGAAGGGTAGTGCAATAATATTCGTGTTCAAAAAAGAAAAAGTTTTTAAAGATAAACTGAATTCTAGTTATTTCTGATTTGGATAGGTGTTTGCCCAGTGTAACGTTTAAAAAATTCAATAAAACTTGAGCTATGTTGATAACCTAAATCATATGCTAAACGCTTGATAGGCGTCCCTTGGCGAATCTGATGAATGGCATAAATAATTTTGGCTCGGTTACGCCATTCGGACAACGAAAGCTGAAGCTCTTGTTGACTCAAACGTAATAAGTGGCGATCACTGACCGAAAAGTTTTGTAGCAACTGCTGTAAAGAGTGATCAAAAAGTAATGGATCTGAAAGTTTTTCTAAAATAGGCAATAAAACAGGATGCCGTGTTTGCGGTAAATAATGCGAATATGCAGGAGCTTGTTTGAGTTGATCGAATAAAACTTGTAAAAGATGTTCTAAATATTCAGGTTGTTCGGTTTGTTTTTGCTGCTCTAGAATTTGTAAAACTAAAGTGCGAAAAAAAGGCTGAATACTAAAGCATCGACAGCTATTTCCTAAAATAGAGCATAGGCGAGGGTGCAGTCGAATACAGATATAATGAATTTCATGGTCGATATGGGTTGACTGATGAACAGTTTGAGGTGGAATCCAAAGACCATAGCTAGGTGGAGAAAGATATAGCTGTTCTTCAATCTCCATTTCTAATATGCCATTTAAACTGAAATTAAAATCTCCCCAAAGAGATGCATGAGGACGAACAATATCTTCTTTTTGGTATAGAAATTCATGAACTTCTATACTGTTTAATAATGAAAATTGCTGATCCTCATTGTTCATCTATATGCTCTGACTCATATTTTAATTTTCACAAGTAGCTTTAGGGTTATTAAGACCTTTCGCTAAGGTAAATGTACTCAGTAATGCTAGGGCAACAAAGCTTAATACACCATAAATTAAAGTATTTTCATTGAAATGATCAACCACATATCCCCCTAATAATGAACCTGTCGCAATCATCACCTGAAACATACCTACAAAAAGCGGCATACCTTTTTCAACTGCATTTGGCGCATGTACAAACATCCAAATATTCGCTGAGGTAGGGAAGGCACCAAATGCAAATCCCCATAACGCGGTTAAGACAATAGCACCAAACTCATGAACGGCAAAAAGAGGAAATCCAAAGAATACGATTGCAAAGCATGTACCCACAAAAGCTAATGTATAACGGACATTTAGATTCCCACTATATCCGGCAAAAGCATTTCCGAAAATACCAGCAATTCCATAGAGCAATAATAATGAACTAATGGTTGTTCCATTAAAACCGGCAACATTTTTAAAGAAAGGGGCTAAATAGCTATAGGCACAGAAATGAGCAAGTCCGATCAATAAAACAATCAACATGCCACTACGTGCTTTGGGAGTACGTAATAGTGCTGGTAAGTCTTTCAGGTGAATTGCCGAGTCTGGAATAAGTTTAGGTAAAAAGATTAATTGTAAGATTAAAACAATTAAGCCAATTCCTGCTGTAATTCCAAAAGCACTACGCCAGCCATAAAACTCGCTTAACCAAGTTCCAATCGGTACACCTAGAACTGTAGCAAAAGTCACACCTGCCATCACGACCGCAGTTGCTTTAGCAATAGGAAGATGCGAAGGAGCTAATTTTCCACTTAGAGCAATGGCGGTCGCCCAGAAACCACCAATTGAAATACCTAAAATTAAGCGGCTTAACAATAAAATATGAAAGTTTTCAGCAAATGCGGTAATGGTATTGGCAATAACCATAATAGCTGTCAGCAAGATAAGCACATAACGCCGATCAAGTTGTTTTACTGATACAGGCAATAGAGGGGCTGCAATTGCTGCCATAATGCCGGGTACTGTAATAATCAGGCCTGCTGTACCTACAGAAATATTTAAATCAGTTGCGACACTATTTAGAACACCAACAGGTAAAAATTCACTTGTTACTAATGCAAATGCTGCGATAGAAACGGCCAAAATGGCAAACCAGCTTCCTTGAGTAGAGGTCGTGGGTCGCGCTTTAGAGATAGACGATTGGTCCATAGGAAATCCTTACTTGGCTAAATTTGGAGTAAAGAAAGGCAATTTATTAATTAACTAACGATCATTATGAAAATAAAATAGTTGATAAAAAATCGAACGTCAATTAATTTAATAACGATTGTTATAAAAATAGATGTGATCTTTATGACAAATAGGCATGAAACGAATTTAGCTGTTACAGAAGATACGCTGAAAAAAAAGCGCGGACGTCCTAAATGCTTTGATGAACAAGAGGTTTTGCAAAAAGCAATGTTGCTCTTTTGGGAGCATGGCTATGAAGCAACGTCTATTAGCGATTTAACGCATGCTTTGGAAATTACAGCACCAAGCCTATACAGTGCCTTTGGCGACAAAGAAGGGCTGTTTTACAGAAGTGTTGATTATTATTTAGCTCATGAAGGATGTCCGATTGACACTATATTTGTAGAAGCAAAAACTGCAAAAATTGCTGTTGAGTTATATCTTTATGACATTGTTAAAAGATTGGTTCAGCCGAATAAGCCAGCAGGTTGTATGGTGGTCGTTGCTGCGATGAACTGCTCTGATGCAACTCAAGATGTACAGCAAAATCTATTAGATAAGCGCATAAAGACAAAAGAAAAATTATTAAAACGTCTTCAGCAAGGGGTAGAGCAAGGGGATTTATCTTCTCATGCACCTTTACAGGAAATGACTGATTTTTATACTACTGTCATTCAAGGCCTTACCATTCAAGCAAGAGACGGTGCGAGTAGCGAGCAATTACATAAAGTGGTAGGTCATGCCGTGAAAGCTTGGACATTATTCTAAAAAGGATAATGTCCTAAGTTCGATATCAATGTCGGAAATACGATATTTCAATTTATTAAGACATTCTTCAAAATAAAACCATCTTTTGTAGATGGTGTATTGCTATGAGTCAGGTCATGAAATATCACAAATGGGCGTTTATTTTTCCCATTTTGGCAGTATTGATTTGGTCTTTAAATATTGTAGTCACCCGCTATGTCTCGGATTATATCTCTCCGGTAAGTATTAGTTTTTATCGGTGGTTAATCGCTTTTATTATTTTGACTCCATTTATGTTTATGTCTGTGTGGAGACAAAGACGACTAGTCATACCCTATTTACCTAAGCTTGCTGTGTTAAGTGCATTTGGGATGGTGCTTTATCAAGGCTTAGCTTATACGGCTGCCCATTATACCAGTGCAACCAATATGGGAATTGTGAATGCATTTATTCCCATCTTTACGATCTTTGTTTCGCTTGCCATTTTAAAAGATGTGCCTAATCGCTTTGCAGTTTTTGGCAGTATTCTATCTTTTGCAGGTTTGCTATATGTCATGTCCCAAGGAAATATTAATAAGCTTTTAAGTGGTGGCGGACACCTTGGTGATGCTTTGATGATTATTGCCGTATTCTTCTATGCATTTTATGGAGTATTCCTTAAAAAATGGCAGTTGCCACTACCAATTATGACAAGCTTATATGTTCAGATTGGATTTTCTGTCATATTTCATATTCCTTTAATTCTCTGGTTTGGACTCGATGCTTTAAATGTAGAAAATGCACCAAGTGCTATTTATGCAGGTGTATTTGCTTCACTTATTGCGCCTTTAGTTTGGATGTTAGCTGTTCAACAACTCGGTCCTAATAGAACAAGTATTTTTATGAACTTGGTGCCTGTCTTTACAGCAGTTATTGCAAGCGTCTGGTTGTCTGAGCAGTGGACCATTTATCATACGTTAGGTGGGATTGTTATTTTAATTGGTATCATTATGGCTCAGAAGAAGGTGAGTCCTAAAAAGAGCGAATTAATGCAAGAACAAAACTAAAGTTGCTAAAAAAACTATGGCATATTTTGAAAAAAACTCATAAAAATATGCCAATTTTTTCTTAGTTAAAGTTTTTCTATATGATTTATAAATAGTTTATAGAAATAGGTTGTAATATAAATATTAAAAAAGCCGAGTAAAAATATTAATATAATTTTAATTTATAGGCAAAAAACCGCAAATTCCCTACACTTTTCATGCTTTTTTTAGAGAAATAATATATTTCTCTCATTGAATCTCTTACCACATAATAGCGGCCACTACGAAAGGCGCTCTTTTCTTTGTAAATTACCTTTTGTTCCACAGATATCCAAACCCTCTGGATGTGGTATATACCCATCCTTTTTTATGCTCAGTTATCCCTATATAACTGAGCTTTTTTTTGTTTGAAATTAGGCGCGAATAATCTCTCTGGTAAGAGCGTTAATGATTCGGCTTGGTTGTTGGCTCTGGCCTAAGTCACCATTCAGATAGTTTAATTGTGAACCAAAGTATTGGCAGGCATCCTGTAGTGAGTGTGCAGGTTCTTGTCCACTTGGGTTCGCACTAGTCGAGACAATAAAGCCATGAAAAGCATTGCATAATGCCACACATAAAGGATGTGTAGTGACTCGAACAGCGACAAGTGGATGCTCACCTTTAATCCATGAAGGAATATGTTCACCAGCAGGTAATAGCCAAGTTGTTGCTCTTTCTGAAGGTTGATGATTAGTCCAACAATCAATAATTTCTTGTTGAGTTGTTTGAGGTAGAGAAGTTAGTAGGTGCTCAACTTGGTTAATATGACCTGCTAATAAAATTACACCCTTTTCAATAGGCCTTTGCTTTAGTTCAAGAATCTTTTGAAAAGCTTGCTCATTAAAAGGGTCGCAACCTAGCCCCCAAACTGCCTCAGTTGGATATGCCAAAACTTGACCTTGTTGTAAACATTGGGCTGCTTCGGTAACTGAGGTGGTAATCATGGTAATACTCTTCCTTTCAATCAGACAGAATTGCTATTGTGCGCTCCAATACTAAGAACGACAACGTAAATACAATCCTGATTGTTGCATACATAAACCAAGTAGTTCTAGTTCCATCAGTGAAGAGGTGAGTTCTGCAACAGGCTGAGAGTGATGTAAAACAAGCTGATCAATATTTTGTCCGACCCAGTCTAAAGATTGATAAAGGTTAATTAAATGCTCAGGAATTTCTGGAGTACTAGAAACTACAGCCTCCTCGGTGGAGTTTTGTTGCTGACTTTGCCATTGAGTGGGTAAAGCAAGGTCTTCAATAATTTGTTCAGGATGATCGACTAAAATTGCTCCCTCACGAATAAGTTGATGGCAACCTTGATGAAACTCACTGTAAATATGACCAGGAATGGCAAATACAGTCTTACCTTGTTCGGCAGCTTTGTTCGCAGTGATGAGAGAACCACTTTTTAAGGTAGCTTCTACCACTAACACGCCTAAACTCAAACCGCTGACAATTCGGTTTCTACGTGGGAAATGCTGTTGTAATGGGGGTGTTCCAGGCAAAAATTCAGTAATAATCGCGCCGTTTTGAGCCAAAATATGTTCTGCAAGTTTTTTATTTTGAGCAGGGTAGGTACTGTCTAAACCAGTTCCTGTTACTGCAATTGTACGTTGATGTGCTGATGCTCCTTGGTGAGCAGCTTCATCAATCCCATATGCCAAGCCACTACTCACATAAAAACCTTTTTCACTTAAGTAATAGGCAAAATCATAAGCAACCTGACGACCATGTGGGCTTGGTTTTCGGCTACCTACAATCGCAATTTGTGGTTGCAACAAAGCTTGAGCTTGGCCTTTTCCAAAAATGATAGGTGGATGATCTGTATAAGGTAATAACTGAGCGGGATAACCTGAGTCATCTGCCGTTAAAATAAAGTCGGTATATTGCTGGATCTGCTCAGTTAGTTTTTCAAACTGAGCTTGACCCTGAGCAGTTTGAAATTCATCTACGCGTTTTAAATGATTAGCATGTAACCCGAGATTGCGCCATTGAGATAATCCAGCAGGTTGGACCGCCTTTTCACAGCTACCAAAATAATCGACAATTTTTTTAAAGCTGACTAAAGAGTGTTGCACCAAATACCACACTTTAAGCGTGTGGTAATGGTGTGAAGAAAGTTGAGTAAGCATTGTAAAAGGTACATCCAGCATTAATCATTAAAGCGGGGTGGCTGGATGCTTGAACCAACTTTAACTGGTAAATCGCTTTCTAATACGTAGGCATAACTCAACTGATCAAAAGTTCTAAAGACCATCAGACTACCAATTTGTTGTCCTGGTAACTGTATTGGTTCTTTGGTTTTAGGATCTCGAATGGTTTCACCTTGTTGCGTAATATCAAAAACTTGTCCTACTTGAATACCTTGTGCCGTACCGCGATCTAAAGTGACCACACTATTTTTGGCAGCAGTACCAATTGAGCCCATTACACGAATAATTTTGCCGCCGTCCGTCACCTGAGTGGCATCTACCGGATAAAACAAAGTAGGCAATGTTGCTTCTTCTTCTGGCATTACCCGATCACCACGACGTACTTCAGAATTGTAGCTATCAGTTAACTCAAGCGTGGTAATGTCTTTTTCAGAAGAGATCGCAATCCCTGAGGCAACTTGTTGTAGCTCAATACCTAGACTGTGCTTTTTGCCTTTATTATCGGTGAAATAATAAGGTTCACCTTCACGATAAACTGCGTAACGTTGACCATCAATTAAACCTTGTCCGCGCGCATAAATAGTTTGACCTTTTGCTGCAAGTACACGTTGATCGGCAGTACCGACTACATAAGGAGTGTGTTGAATTGCATCGATAGGTAGAATAGTGCTGTGTTCTAACCATTGTTTGATATGTTCAAGGGGAATAACAGGTACGTTATTGTTAAGTGACTCCACACGAACTTGAGGTTGTAAATTTGTCATTTGGCCTGTGTAACGGCGAATAATGCCGACACAGCCATCTCCCTCATCTTTACCGATCAATGGGCGGCCATCTAAACTACACAGCAGTAATCGATCACCAGGATAAATCCAGTGTGGATTTTTGACATGCTGATTGTTTGCCCAAATTTCAGGCCAGCGCCAAGGTTTACTCAGAAAATGACCGGAAATATCCCATAGCGTATCTCCTCGTTTTACAACGTAGACATGTGGTGCATTACTTTTAAGAGAGGGTGGATTATGGTTCGGACTAGCAGCATAAGTCTCTGCTACCGTACTGAATGCAACCCCTGTAAAAAGTGCCAAAGCAAGTAAATGCTTTTTTATCCCCAAAGCATGAAATTGAACCATGCCGTCAAAAACCTTTTTCATTATGATAATTCCTAAAAATTATGCGTGCAGATGCGTTATAATAGGCGGCTAACACACAATTTTTCGATGAAGTATTTCCTTCATTTGGTTTTTCAATCAATGGCATAAGTGAGGACGTCAGTATGGCCTTATTACCTATTTTAAGTTTTCCTGATCCCCGTCTTCGTACCATTGCTAAGCCTGTTGAAGAAGTTACTGATGAAATTCGTCAACTTGCAGCAGATATGCTTGAAACCATGTATGCGGCACCGGGTATTGGTTTAGCAGCTTCTCAGGTCGATCGTCATATTCAGCTTATCGTCATAGATTTGTCTGAATCTAAAGATGACCCTATGGTTTTCATTAACCCCAAAATAACTCCACTGACAGAAGATAAGCAGCAGTACGAAGAAGGCTGCCTATCGGTGCCACAAATATACGACAAAGTTGAGCGCCCGTCACGTGTGAAAATTGAGGCAATTAACCTTGAAGGTCAAGCATTTGAGTTAGAAGCTGATGGACTTCTCGCTGTTTGTATCCAACATGAAATGGATCACTTAAATGGCAAATTATTTGTGGATTATTTGTCGCCACTTAAACGTCAGCGTGCTCGAGAAAAAGTCGAAAAAGTTGTTCGTCAACGTGAGCGTGAAAAAGTTGCAGTAAAACGTTAAAAATTTCTATTCTTGAAACATTAATGTAGTGTGGATGTGATTTTTGGTTTTTCGTAGTGGCTTACTGCTTGCATGTGCAGCAGTATTTTTACAGGTTGCGGTATTTCTACAGCCGCTATTACCGAAGCAGTATCAAATTGCTCCGGTCTGTGAAACTATTACCCTCGCTTTGCTTAAACCTAAAGCACAAATGGAAACCATGTCACATGCCATGCATTCACATCATGAACATCCTGTTGAACAGGCTCAAGCCTCTGAGCAACATGATCATCATGATGCAAATCACCAGTGTCAATATTGTACCGTCTATGCCAATCTGGTTTTGCCACCTGAATTTGGCGTAAAAGAAGTTTTAGTCCGCATACAAGTCCGCTTAGTCGCTTATCAACAAGCATTTAGACATGTCTACTTTGCACTACAGCGACTTTTTTTACTCCCGCAAGGGCGTGCACCACCTCTATTTGCATAAATAAAAGCAATTTTTTGTTGGGGTCTTAACTGACTTCGATATCACTTTATTTATGTTTTAGAGCGTATAAAAATGCCACATTCTAAATTTTTACTACAACCTTTATGGGTTGCGATGTTTGCTGTCTCTCATTCGGGGCTAGTTTTTGCTAATTCAGAAAAAAATGATGCCGATACTAAAGCGCTTCACTCATTAGCACCTATTGTTGTTACAGCACAACAAGGCAACGATGCAAATGGCTTGATTGTACATGCAGACCCGAAACAGCCCATTCAGCCAGTGCCTGCTACAGATGGTGCAGACTACCTACAAAGTATTATGGGTTTTAACTCAATACAAAGCGGTGGAACCAATGGTGATATGACCTTCCGAGGCATGTTTGGTTCACGCATCAAAATTCTAACTGATGGAACTGAAAATTTAGGTGCATGCCCAAACCGTATGGATGCACCGACTTCCTACATTTCACCAGAAAGTTATGATCGTATTTCTGTGATTAAAGGCCCGCAAACAGTTCAATATGCCAATACAGGTTCTGCTGCAACAGTCCTTTTTGAGCGTCAGCCTGAACAGCTCACCACAGAAAAACCTTATCGGGGTCAAGCGAGTGTCTTGCTAGGTTCATTTGGACGTATTGATCATAATGTTGAAGCGGCAATTGGCGATGAGAAAAAATATATCCGTTTAAATGCCAACCGTTCAGAGTCGAATAGTTATCAAGATGGTGATGGAAATACCGTGCCGTCAGCATGGAAAAAGTGGAATGCTGATGTAGCGCTTGGCTTTACTCCAGATGAAAACACGTGGGTCGAAATCACGGGTGGGAAATCTGATGGTGAATCGCTTTATGCTGGACGTTCAATGGATGGTTCTCAGTTTGCGCGTGAAAGTTTAGGGCTTCGTTTTGAAAAGAAAAATATCACTGATGTGATCAAGAAAATTGAAGGGCAGGTGAACTACAGCTATAACGACCATATTATGGATAACTTTAGTTTGCGCACACCGCCATTAGTTGAAATGAATCATGGTGGTATGACCATGCTGATGCCGAATCCAATGGCAATGCAAGTGACACGCCGTACATTAAACTCACGTTTGGCAATGACTTCTGAATGGAACAAATGGAGTTTGATCACAGGCGTTGACTCTCAATTTAATAAACATGGCGGTAGCATGTCATCGCCAACAATGCCTTCTATGAATATTCCATATCGCCAAGATATGCGTTTTCAATCATATGGTGCTTTTGGCGAACTCGGCTATCAATGGAACGATTTCAACAAAATGGTTGCAGGTGCACGTTTAGATCGAGTTACAGTTGAAGATGAGCGTGCTGATTCTGAAGCAAAAGGCTTTAATACTAAACTTGAAAAGACTTTACCGAGTGCATTTGTCCGTTGGGAAAATAAGCATCCAGAGCATGACCTAAAAAGCTATATTGGTTTAGGTTATGTAGAGCGTATGCCTGATTATTGGGAACTTTTCTCGCCTAAACATGGTAACGCTGGCTCAACTAATACTTTTAACGGTGTGAATCCTGAAAAAACATTACAGTTAGATCTAGGTTTTCAGCAACAGCATGGTGCTTTAAACACATGGGCTTCTGCTTATGCAGGTTTGGTGGATGACTACATTTTAATGAGTTATCACCATCACCCAAGTACTGGAATGGGTGGGCATGATATGAGTCATGATATTACTGCGGGTGCCAAGAATGTCGATGCAACCATTGCAGGTGCGGAAGCGGGTATTGGATATCAATTTACCGATCATATTCAGGCAGATTTGAGTGCGATGTATGCATGGGGTAAGAACACCACAGATGACAAACCACTACCTCAAATTTCACCTTTAGAAGGTCGCCTAAATATTCGCTATGTGGCTGATAAATATAATTTAGGATTATTATGGCGAGCGGTTGCTGAGCAAAACCGCGTGAGTCTACATCAAGGTAATATCGTAGGATATGACTTAAAACCAAGTAAAGGTTTCTCGACTCTTTCTCTAAACGGAAGTTACAACCTTCGTAAAGATATCGATGTCTCTGTTGGCATTGATAACGTATTAGATAAGACCTATACCGAACACTTAAATAAAGCGGGTAGTGCAGGTTTTGGATTTGCGAGTGAAGAGCAGTTTAACAATATCGGAAGAAACTACTGGGTCCGTATGAGCATGAAATTTTAAAAAGCTTAGCGAATTAAATGAACTGAAAATATTAATTTAAAGAGAGAAATGAAATGACTGATAAATTATCACCTGAACAGTCTTGGTGGGGATGGAAGTTACTTATTGTGGCTTCTATTCTGAGTTTATTGTTTATGATTGTTTTTTACTTGGCGATCAACAATGAACCTGACTACATGCCAAGTCAAAAAAAGAAGCAGATGACGGAGTCACACGAGCAAATGAATCACGCTGAAATGCACAGTTCATCAGCTCAATAAGTTCCTTAATATTTGAAAATGGAAGTCTAATTAACGGGCTTCCATTTTTGTTTTTAAGTTTTAAAAGTTATTGATGCATACTCGCTAAGGTTTTTGCCTTACCTTGATTCTGATAAAGCGTTAAGCCAAGTTTTTGTATATTACGGCCTGATTTAGATAAAAACTTTTCAACTTTTGGTGAAAGCTTTGCACCATTATAAAGTAGTGAATTACGCACAATTAGATAATAAGCAAACCATGAGGCAGACTGCTGAGGCAATCCGAGTAGTTTCATTCTCTTCTTGCCAATAAAAAATTGGGTAAGTTCTAAATGTTGTCGATAAGCAAGCTTCTGCTGCAAAGAACGTAAATGTAGATATTTTCTCTCAAAAGGCTCTTTGGATAAGCTTGATCCTAACTCAACACTGCTGTGATCGGAGCGAGGGTGAGCAAACTGCATCCAGTAAAGTAACCTCCAACCCTCAGATTCAGATTGAATAAGCCATTTTTCATCAATACCCATCAACCAGCCAACATAACGCCAAAAATGTAGAAAACTCTTGGCTTCTTGTTTGGTCGGCCATACACCCAAAGCTCTAATACCGAGTAAAACTACACTGCTAAAAGCCAAATTAGTCATTGCTAAATCAAATTGATTAAGTGGAATTCCCCAAACCTCACTATTCCAACGATCAGACTTTTTTAATTGTCGGCGAACGAGTGCATGAATAAAGCGAACATAAATCGTTGAAGTAAAACCTGCGCTTAAACGGACAAGTCCTTGAGGTTCAGTAATATCGACCCACCATTTTGTGGTTTCAGCTAAACGAGTACCCGCCTGTTTCTTTAATGCACCCGTTAAAATTAGCGGCTGATTAAATCCCGGATATAAATATCCCGCCATTAAGGATAGATCTCTAAGAATAAAACCATTATTTATTCCTAAACGATGAGTAAATTTAACAGCCTCATCAATTTGACGCTCATCTAACCATCCAGGCTTTTGTTCAATGTAATTAAAGAAATTTTCTAACTCGGTAGGTATAGGCTCAGATAGATTATCGCGGCCTTGAAATAATATCTTCTCAAAAATCATGCGGTGATCTTTGGGATTTTGCATAACCCAATCAATCACCTGATCCATTTCAATATCCCCTTCATAAAGAGCATGTTGTAAAGACATATATTCCGTATAGTTTGGTTGTACAGGTTTTTCACAACAGATATTTAAAAACTGAGTAAAAAAATTGCTGTCTTGCATGTCATTAAAAGAAGCAAGTCGAGTCGGGCTAATCATTTGCATATCGTTACTTACTTATTGAACTGAATAATAAATAGGCTAATATGAATAATTATTCGCATTCAATTCGCATTTAACGAATAAAAACGATGAGAAAAGCCCCACAGCAACAGCGTTCAAAAATTATTGTTGACCATATTTTAGAGGCGACACAGCAGTGTATCGCCCAGTATGGATTACTACATACGACGACGCCTAAAATTGCAGAGAAATCTGGAGTAAGTGTTGGGTCGATTTACCAATACTTTGAGAATAAAGATCAAATCATAGAAGAACTATTGCGCCGTAAAAGCGAATTGCTGGGGCTACAACTTAAAGAATTAGTTGTGCGACAAGGAAATATTCCTTTAGAGCTGCTCATTCCCTTAGCAATAGAGTTGGGATTTAATGCATTAAAAGCCGATCATGGATTTTTTATAGAAGTGCTGAAACACTGGCATGACTATAGTCATTCGCAAGCTGCTCAGATTTTAGAAAAGCATTTTTTTGAAGTAGGGTTATATACATTCAGTAGAAATCCTCATCAGTGGGACTTCGAACAGGTAAAGCATAAATCCTTTGTAATTATTAATAGTACGCTTTTTACGATGATGCGATATGTAAGCCAAAACAATTTTCTTATCTCAGAACAACAACTTAAACGCGAATTATCGAGCATGATACTGGCTTATTTAAGTCAAAAATAAAAAATTAAAATAATTATCAATATAAAACAATAGCTTAATTCGTGTGGTGGTTTAAAAGTAAACGCTCAAGTCATTAATTTTTAATTTTCGCTTGCAAAGGGGATGAGATGGTCTATAATGCACATCCATCGGCGGTGATGCAGATAGAAACTTGTTGAAAAACAGTTACTTGAGATTAGATTGGTTGCTTTAAGTGATGAATTTGA
>NZ_JAKTIG010000059.1:0-47724 GCF_027855145.1 Acinetobacter sp. AOR18_HL | reverse complement strand
TAGATGTCTTTCATAAATCATTTTTTACTCAGCTCCAAGTTGTAGATTCCAGCGATTAAATTGAATCTCAAACCAAGCCTTTTACCTCTATTTCGATAACGCTCAGCAAGAATTTTGAAGGTTTTCAGGCTGCCAAATACATGCTCAATTCCGATTCTTCTTTTATTGATTTCTTGATTATAGATTTTCAATTCAGGATCCAATTTACAGTGTCTTTTGGCTTTTAATGGCAACAGGCTATTCGGATACAACACATAAATCCCCTGATAGCCTTTATCTGCAAGGATAAAAGCCCCAAAAGGAATCTGGTTTAAATTGCGTTTGAACAACTCGAAATCATGCACTGCACCGCGACTGGTACATAAACTCATAATTTGCTGAGTTTTGTAGTGAATCATGGCCTGTACTTTAAAGGTATAGGTCTTTTTCTTGCCGCTATAGCTTTTCTTCTGTTTTTTTAGGTCTTTGGATTGGAATTTCCGTGGCATCCACGATCACAACATTCCAGTCGATGCCTTCGCCCTCGGGTAAATCTTTGGGTAAATTAAACAGATTGGACCGAATCAGGCAGTCTTCAACATGACGGACAATTCTTGAGGCTGTGGGCTCTGAAACCCCGTAACTCGTCGCAACGTGAAATAAGGTTCGGTATTCCCGCCAATAGCTCAGACAGAGCAGAACCTGATCCTCCAGGCTTAACTTGGGCGGTCTGCCTTTGGCAGAGACATGCTTCTGCAATTGCTCAACCATCAAATAGAAAGTTGACCATGAGATGCCTGTGTATCGCTTGAACTGAGGATCAGAAAGCTTGTTTGAATCGATGTATTTCATCCGCAGATTATGCACGAATGCCAAGAAATCCGGAGTGCAAATATTAACCAAAAAGAAGGTCGTTTTTTGATTTATGAAAGAGATCTAATATTGACCAGTTTTCCCTTTCTCTCTCAGCTGAGTTTTTATTAAAACTGATGGACTATATAACTTGACGATAGCATGACTTTTTTCAAGACAAACTCTGCTGATAAGTTGCATCTGATTTAAAATATTTTGGAAATAAACATCAAGTACAACTCCTTTATCTCTACTTATATCAACAATCGCTCCTTTAGAATTTGTTAAT
Organism: Acinetobacter sp. AOR18_HL; assembly: GCF_027855145.1. Classification (NCBI taxonomy): domain Bacteria; kingdom Pseudomonadati; phylum Pseudomonadota; class Gammaproteobacteria; order Moraxellales; family Moraxellaceae; genus Acinetobacter; species Acinetobacter sp. AOR18_HL. The sequence continues at coordinate 46,604 of NZ_JAKTIG010000059.1, read as the reverse complement.
CCTTCAGCAATGAGATTATTACCATTTTTTATTTGATATTTAGCATTTTTAATGGGATGCCCTAGTAAGTCTAATAAAATAAAGGTTACTAAACACTTATTTTTCATTATTTTTTACTCCTAAAATAAAATCCTCATTATCCCATTCATCAACAATTACATCCCACAGCTCTTGCTCTTTTCCAACTAAAACTTTTATATTAAACGGGTCTTCTTTTGTAATTTTCCCAGTTCGCCCATGTTCATCTAAGGCTCCTGAGATAAATGAATTTGTTTCTTGAATAAAAGCTTTATATGTAAACTGACTAAAATCGCTCTCCCAAAATAAATCATAAACATCTAACTTATTACTATACATAGCAGTATTTGGAAGCTGTGGAACCTCATAAGAAACCTTAGCTCCACTCGTAAACAAATGCTGCCCAGCTTTACTTTCGAACTTGCCACCTGTTGTTGAAAATACGCCATCTGCATTAATTTTGAGCTGAGATCCACCCGCTGTTAAAACAATTTCTTTTGGGCTCGTAAGCTCGATTTTTTCTTCCGTAGAAATGAGCTTAATGACCTTTTTAGCAATTGCTTCAATGGCATCGTCTTGTGCTTGTAGTTCGAGCTTTCCTTTTGCTGCATAAGCACGGAAACCCTTTTGCGCGGCAAACAAGCTTATTTTGTCTTGTGCATGCCCAACGATATTTTTCTGTGCACTTAAGTTAATGGAGCCACTAGCACTTTCTGCAATATCTTGCGAAGCTTGCAAAATAATATTTTCAGGTGTCGTCAAGGCAATCCCATTTGGCGATGCTAATAACATCAGCGCTTGTCTAAAAATTTTGCCTTGTTCTTGCTGTTTAGTATCGGAACTACTTTCTAAACCTTGGGTATAACCTTCCATAAAGCCTTGCAAAGAACTTAATGCTTTAGAAGGTGATACTTCCAATTTACTGCCTTTACTAAACGTTCCACATACACTCATCATGTCAAAGTCTTTAGTCTCAACATTGGCTAAGACTTTTCCGACCTCTTGAATGCTTTCAAATGGATTTTTATGAATGCGGTCTTTAATGCTAGCAAGTTTTCCTTTAACGATGTCGGCACCATGCTCTTCAACATTTTCAATAAATGCTTTTAAATTTTCTACCGCATCTTTGGCATCGGTAAAGAAAGCATTAAACTCATCTACAACGCCTTTTGCATTTCCTCCTAGCGCACCAATATCTTGAATAAAGCCGCCACAGTCTTTTAATGCATGAATAGGATCGTTATTAATCCCTTCTTTAAATAGATTCACCGTACTATCTAATGCCTGTCCTGTAGTTTTTAGCTCAAGTGACTGGATAAATTTGGGTAAGCGATTAATCACGTTCAAAGCATCAGTTTGTTGCTTGGCTGCAACTTCACTGAGCATTTTCATGCTTTCATAACCTTGTGAAAGTAAGGATTGTGCTTGTGCAGCCTCTAGATGGTCTGCAATAGCTTGCTCTTGTGCATAGGTACTAATGAGCATACCTTTACCTGCACGCACAGCTCCCCAAGCATCTGTTCTTAGCTCAAAGCCTTCACCACGACCCTGACTCGTCGCTTGTTCTTTCGGATGGCTTAAATTACCCAAATTCAGCTGTGTCGCTGCATGGCTACTTTGTAATTGGGTACTAATTTGCCCCGTTGTGTCATCAAAGCGTAATTGGTTAAAGCCACTACCACTGATTTCCTGACTGCGAATTCCGCTCAGTTTTTTAGTATCAGGAAGCTGCCCTTTCACATCGAACTTGGTTGGTGAGCGCTGTGCTTCATGAATGCGTCCAGTCACAAATGGACGGTCAATATTGCCATCAAAGAAGTCAATGACAACCACTTCACCAATACGTGGTAAGAAACGTGCTCCATAACCCTCTCCTGCCCAAGGAGTCAGTACATCGACCCAAGCTGAGTCGGTATCATTGTCATTGCTCCCTGCTCCACCGTCATGCCCATGATCATCACTACGGGTGAATAGAAAACGCACCTTAATGCGTCCCCATTCATCAACATGAATAGTCTCTCCCTCTGGCCCCACAACTTTCGCTCTTTGTGCGTAAGCAATTGGTCGGTGCTGTTCTGGATTATATTCAGGTGCCGTCTTGATCTGACGGCGTATTAGGGTCAGCTCATTACCTTGGCGCTCAATATCATCATAACCATGTTTATTCCAACGACTTTTGGTTAACAACTGGCTAACTTGCTGATGTAAATCTTTTGGTAAGTTATTTTGGTTATAGAAATTTTTAGCAATGATTAAGAACTCTTGATCTGCTCCTTCATGCTGATCAATTTCAGGATGCTCCTGTAAATTAAACCAATAGCCGACTTGACTATCACGGACGCTACTATAAGCCTTAAAATATTTGGCCCGACTCGCGTACATATCCGTAAATTGCTGATTCAATTTCTCTAGCTGATTACTACTTGAAGCAGTGGCCTGATCTTCCCCTTTCAAATCTTGCATCCAAGCTGGACTCATATGCCATGCTTGTTCAAGACTCAAACTCGCTGAATCAAATTGCTCTGAATGTAGGTGTGTAGTGATAACTGAACCTACACCTTCTTCATGTGCTAGAGCATCAGGTTGCCAACGCTGCACATGTACAGCAGTCGGCTGTAAAGACCGTACTGCAACAAAACCTGTAATGCTATCTTGATATTCTGTTGCACTACTTCTGTGATAGCGAATACTACGACGTGCTAAAGCTTGGTACTGGCTATTATCATCAATGAGTCTTAGTTTTTGAGGTTGTATAGGTGCAGTAAAGTGAGGAACAAAAAGCTCTGCTTCATCAATTAACCAACTAATCCCTTCACTTCGCCACAAGCGTGTAAGAAAGTCATAATCAGACTCATTGTGCTGCATGATAAATGGGCGAATATCATAACTTTGACTTAACCCACTGAGGTCGAGACTTAAACTTGTCGCAAATAGCTGACTTTTTTCTTGCCATTCTTTAAATAAAACTTCCGTGACTTCAATAATGCTTTTATTCATAAAAACACGGCTATTACGGCGTTTGTGCCATAAGTTTGTCGCGTCTTTTAAGGTGAGTTTATAAAGCGTTAAAGCACCGTCACTCTGGCCATAACTCGCTTCTGTCACAATTCCAGTAGTTCGAAATAATTGTCCAGAATCAGTGACCTGATCAACGGCAACTTGCACACCTATAAACTGCTTTAATGCAATTTGGGCACTCGTTGAAAGGCAGATCAACTCAGCTTCCAATCCCCCATTTAGCTGATGTTGGCCTTCTATACGCTGTAAAAAAACTTGGCTATTGAGTAGTTCATTAGAAAATTGCACATGGACGGCACGTTTCTGCGCACTTAACCCTATTTTTTCCAAAACATTAAAGATATTAAAAAGCATTTTTTTATAATCATAAGGATATATAAACGGCTGCACTTTATAAAAAAACAGACCTATCTGTCTACATGATTATGCTTTTTTTTAATTCGTTTTTTTATATTTTGACCTATTCCCAAGCAATAAAAAGCCCAACATAGTGTTGGGCTTTTTTTAAAGAGCTTTAAGCTCTTTTTTTGGTTGTCTTAAATACTGGATAAAAACGGAATAACTGCCATAAACAGACCAGTAATAGTAAGAGGAAATAGACCAATGACCAAACTGGTAAAGATTGACCTAAAAAGGTCCAATCAATTGCTGCACATTCACCTGAACCCGACAATACTTCTTGTAAAACCGTTTTCATTGGTAAAGCATCAATTAAATAATTTAAACCCGGGCCACAGCTTGGTACTTGATCTGGTGGTAAATGTTGCAACCAGACATGACGTCCTGCCACACCTACTGACCATAAAATTGCGATGCCTGCTAAAAATGCATAAAAACGTTTAACCGCATTGGAAACTGGGTTATGCAAAAAGGCTATGAGTGCTACAAGGCCCATCGCCATTAAGCCAACACGTTGAAAAATACAGAGCGGACATGGCTCTAAACCTTTTACATGTTCCAGATACAACGCAAAAGACATGCCGACTATACTTGCTAAAACAAGTAGTCCACTCACCAAACGGTAACTTAATCGCATGTAAAACCTCGTTTTATTATCGATATTGTTCAAGATATTGATCAAAACTGATCTTGGTATCTTGCTCAAGTTTTTCTTGCTGCTGTAAAGATTGCGCAGCCAACTGTTCAAAATGTTTCAAAGTTTCCACACTAAGCTCATGCTGTTCATAACTTTCAGCATGTAACTGAGCCATGTGGCTACCAAAACTCCAAGTTCCACCATGCTTTAACGTATCGTCAATGACATGGGCAGATAAAGTTTCATCAACTTCATCAATTCGTGCTTGCATGACCGCCAAAGCTGAACCATACAAGTCCGTTGCATAGGTCTGATCGAGTAACTGTGCACAATCTTGCATTTTTGCAATATATAAACGTGCCCAATCTTCGATGTGATATGACCCAGTTAAATCTGTAATGGTTGCGTTTGGCGCTCGACCTCGGTTGACCACCTCTGTCTGATTTTTCTCAACCAAGTCTTGCTCAGAACATAACAAGTCTGGGCTATCACTTAACAGACAATAAAGTGCTAACACTTCAAGAAAGCCTGCTGTCGTTTCATCAACGCCAATTGCCGAGTATGGATTTACATCTACAGCACGTAACTCAACATAACCAACGCCTCGATTTTTTAAAGCTTGAGACGGTGTTTCACCTGCTTGAGGCACCTGTTTTGGACGTACTAGACTGTAATATTCATTCTCGATCTGCAAAACATGATCATTAATTTGCAACGGCTCACCAGATGCATCATTTAACCCTAAACGGCTAAATGGTGGGTAAGGAGAATGAACGGCTTTTTGTAAACCATCCAGATAACCAGACAAATTGTTGTAATGAATACCTAAGCTTTTTTGTGCTGAGTTTTGATAGCCTAATCGTCCCATACGCAAAGCTGTAGCATACGGTAAATAGTATGAACCTTTGATTAAAGGCAACAAATGATGTTTATGTCCAGTTAAGAAACAGCGACAGACTGTTGGACTTGCGCCCACCAAGAACATGACCAATGGTGTTAAACGAATAAAATTACGAATAAGGCCAAAATAACGATGGCTACGGTAATCCTGCAAACTTAATGATTTTAATTGTTCGTCAGTTTCATGAGCTTGTAGCTCAGTAAAAAGTGTATCTGGGAAAGATAAGTTGTAATGCACTCCTGAAATGGTCTGCATACGACGACCATATCGAATTCCTAACCCACGGCGATATAGTGTTTTAAAACGACCAATATTAGAAGTGCCATATTGCGCTAGACGAATCCGCTCTTCATTGTCGTCTAACATACATGGCATAGATAGCGGCCAGAGTTTTTCACCATTTTCTAAATGACGATGCACAACCGCATGAATATCGGTGAGCTCGTGCAGAGCTTCTTCAATGGTTGGCTTAGGTGAGGTAATAAACTCCATCAACGCTTCTGAATAATCAGTCGTAATTTTTGGATGTGTTAACGCCGAACCTAGTGCCTTCGGATGTAACTCTTGTGATAAGAACCCATTACTCTGCATACGTAGGCTTTCACGCTCTATTCCACGTAACATGCCTTGTAGTAGCGACGAATCCACCCAAGCAGGAATAACTGATTGAGATGGTGTAGTGGGTTGACTCATGCATTTGCTCGCTTATTAAAGATCACTATATACAAAATCGTGAGATGATACGGTTACTTATATAATCACATCATTCCAGTTTGGCAATTTTTATCACAATCTTGTTATTTAAGACACGAAAGAATTGTGATTTTATTGAAGAATAATTGCTAAAGAGTTGTCAATATCATGAACGAACAAGACATTTTAAACTTCTGGTTTTCTCCTGAACACCGTTCACTTTGGTTTGCAAAAAGTGATGATTTTGACAAAAAAATCCGTGAAAATTTTTCTGATGTTCATCGACAGGCAACTCAAGCAGAACTCTGGTCTTGGCGAAAAACAGCAGAAGGTCGTTTGGCAGAGATTATTGTACTAGACCAGTTTTCTCGCAACATCTATCGTGATCAGCCTCAATCTTTTGCCTATGACAGCTTGGCATTAGCTTTGGCACAAGAAGCGATTAGTTTGCAACTCGATGCACAGCTTAATCCAGAGCAACGCTCTTTTTTATATATGCCGTTTATGCATAGTGAATCAAAATTGATTCATGAGTTTGCCTTGAAATTATTTCAACGTCTCGGCAATGAAATTAACTTAAGCTTTGAGAAAAAGCATAAAGTCATTATTGATCGCTTTGGACGCTATCCTCATCGCAATACCATTCTTGGACGTGTTTCTACTCCAGAGGAAACCGAATTTTTATTAGAACCGAACAGTAGTTTTTAAAGCTTCTTAATTTTTAATGCTGAGTCATCTTTGTTTTAATGCTCAGCTGGGAGTTCACCATGAAATATCTCTCTCTTTGTTTAGCATTAGGCACTGCCTTAACCTTAACTGCTTGTGCAACGACTCCAAGTAAACCAAAAACCTTTGATCAACTTGGTCAGTTTTCCGCATACCCTTTAAATGCGCAAACGTTTCGTATTAGTTTCCAAGCCGATCCGAATATGAGTTACGGCGCAGCTGAAGAAATCACTTTGGTAAAATCAGCGCAAACGACCGTACAAAAAGGTTTCCGCTTTTTTAAAGTACTGAATGACCCAAGTAACCAAAGTCAGAAACCACCACGTCAGGCTGTGGTTTATCCATCTGCTCCAAGCTTTTATCCTTATGGCTATGGTCGTCGCTATCCGGGTTTCTGGCATGATCCGTTCTATGATTTCCCACAAGTGGTCAATATCGACCCTGTTCAAGTGTCGTATACTATTGAATGTTATCGGGATCAAAAGCAGGCTCCTCAAGACGCTTTTGATGCAACCTTGATCTTGAAATCAATCGGACAAAAATATGGATTGAGTCCGACAGGAGCGCTGTTGCCACCGCCCGAGCCTCCAGTAAAACAAAAATGAATAGGATAAATTTATGAGCATGGCAGAAGAAGTTCACCACGTGCCCAGTCTTAAACGTAGTAAATATTTTGCTACCCTAGCGCTGATCATCGTCGTTGTGCTGTGGATTGCACTGATGGTAGCCGACCGTTTTCTGCCAGAGTACACAGGTTTTATTCATATTTTGATGCTAGGGGCCGAAGCAGGTGTAGTTGGCGGTCTAGCCGATTGGTACGCGATTACAGTTCTGTTTCGGAACCCTTTTGGTAAGTTACCGATTCCTAAGTTTTTACGGGACCATACCGAGATTATTCCGCGTAACAAGGCACGTATTGCAGAGTCAATGGGCCGTTTTGTACAGGAAAATTTTCTTTCGCCTCAAGTGGTCGAAAAAAGCCTAGAAAAAACAGACTTAAGCCTCGCAATTGGTCAATGGTTGGCAAGTCCGCAAAATAATACGCAAGTGGTACAACTCATTCAGCAAACTGTACCGAAAATTTTTGAATTTGTGAGCCAAGAGCAAATTGCTAATTTTGTGCAAAACAACAGCGTGCAATGGGTACGTAATACCCAAGTCAACAAACTCGCCAGTGAAATGCTGCGTGCAGTCTTGGAAAATGATTTCCACCAAGACGTTTTACAACGTGGTCTCGATATTGCCCATGAGTGGGTGGTACAAAACCCGGATAAAACCCGTGAATTAACCCGAAAAATGTTTAAAGCACTGGGCGTCTGGTCACTTGCAAGAGGTGCAAGCTGGATTGGTATTGATGTTCAACAACGTACCATCGACTCATTGGTTGAAAAAGTAGAATCGATGCTGGCCGACCATGAACACCCATGGCGACAAGAAATTGAAACTATTGCACATTCACTCATGCTGGAACTAGCGAAACCCGATAGTGTTGCCAGTCAACGCCTTAACAGCGGTAAAGATGCACTCCTTGATAGTCCTCAAGTTCTAAATTTTATTAGTGGTGCTGTCACTATTTTGTGTGATGCCATTAAAGAAGATTTAATGAAAGAAGACTCTGGTATTGCAATGAACCTGCGAGCTGCGATTCAGCAGCTCGGTGAAAACCTTGTTCAAAATGTAAAAGTACGTGAAGTTCTCAACAAAGAAATGACAGGACTTGCCATGAACTTTACGGATCAATATAGCCATAAAATCATACGCTATGTGAGTGAACGAATTCATGAATGGGATTCACGTGAAATGATCGGGAAAATTGAAAATGAAGTCGGTGGCGACTTGCATATGATCCGAGTAAATGGTGTTGTAGTGGGTGCATTTATTGGTTTGACACTCGGTGTAATTCGGGCAGTGATTGAGTCAATTTTATAACTTTAAATATTTTTAATAAGAGAACAATATGCTTCAGCTACAGTCAAAATTGGCCACTCAAGGCGTGACTATTTTTAGTACCATGACGGCACTAGCACATCGTCTAGGTGCACTCAACCTGTCACAAGGCTTTCCAGATTTTCCGGCGCCACAAGCCTTACTTGAAGCCTTATCTCAAGCGACTTTAGCTGGACATAATCAGTACCCGCCTGGCGATGGCATTCTCGGTTTACGGGAGCAACTCGCTTTACAATTTCAGCAGCGTGATCAACTTCAACTTGATCCTGTTACTCAAATCACGATTACTCCCGGCGCAACCATTGCAATTTTTTGTGCCATACAAGCCTGCATCAATGCAGGTGATGAAGTCATTATTTTTGACCCAAGTTATGATAGTTATGGCCCTTCTGTCGAGTTAGCAGGCGGTAAAGCTGTTCATATTGCGTTGCAAGCACCTGACTTTAAGGTGAACTGGGAACAAGTTAAAGATTTGATTAATGACAAAACCCGTATGATTGTGGTGAATACGCCCCATAATCCAACCGGTACGATCTGGGCAAAACAAGACTGGTTAGAACTCATTGAACTGATTCAAGATAAAAATATTCTGGTTTTATCCGATGAGGTCTATGAACACTTAGTTTTTGATGGTCAACAACACTTTAGCGCATTGCATTTTCCAGAGCTCAGAGAACGTAGTTTTGTGATTGGTTCTTTTGGAAAAACCTTTCATGTGACGGGATGGAAAACGGGTTACTGCGTCGCTTCACCTGAGCTAATGCGTTTATTCCGCCAGATTTATCAATATGCGAATTTCTGTGGCACGACTCCTTGTCAGATTGCGCTAGCGCAATATATGGAGCAACATCCAGAACATATTCAAGAGCTTTCTCAGTTTTACCAAACGAAAAGAGATCGATTTAATCAGGCAATTCACAATAGTCGTTTTTTACTAAAACCATCTCAAGGTACTTATTTCCAAAACCTTGATTACAGTCAAATTAGACCTGATTTAAACGATGTAGAAATGTGCCAGTTTCTTGCCGAGCAATACAAGATTGTGGCAATTCCAGTTTCGGTTTTCTACCAGCAAGCGCCTGAGTCTTTACGCTTGATTCGATTCTGCTTTGCTAAAAATGATGAGACTCTGCAAAAAGCAGGAGAAATTTTAAATCAATGTTAATAAATTTAACCACTTAGCACTGTAAAAATACTACAAGTCATTCGCTCCAACTATGCTAAGTTGAATATCCGCCCCGCTCATCAAAGAGATGGGCGATGGAGAACACATGCCACCAAGACAGTCATTAATTCAACAGCAAAATCTATGGAAAACATTTTTTGTTTTCTTGCTACCCTTGATTGCTACCAATATTTTGCAGAACTTGTCAGGAACTATTAACACCATCTTTGTTGGTCAAATGATGGGAGTTGATGCGATTGCGGCAGTTTCTGTATATTTCCCTATCTTATTTTTGCTCCTCGCTTTTATTATCGGAATTTCAACAGGTACGACTGTTTTAGTAGGACAAGCATGGGGTGCGCAAAATATAGAGAAAGTCCAAAGTGTGGTCGGTTCTACCCTGTTTATGACCATCATTGGTGGAATTATTACCGCGATTATCGGTGTGTTTTTCGCCCATGATATTTTGGAGCTTTTAGGTACCGACCCAAAGGTCATGCATCTTGCTTTGCCTTATGTTCAATGGATGTTGGCGGGTAGCCCTCTTCTGTTCGTTTATATTATCTATACCTCAATTTTACGTGGTGTGGGAGACAGTACAACCCCTTTACTGGCCCTCGCTTTAACCAGTGTCATCGGTATAATTATTACACCAATTCTTCTCAAAGGTTATTTTGGCTTTCCTGCCCTAGGGATTATTGCTCCTGCTATAGCATCAATTATTAGTTATATCGCAATATTAATTTTTCTCGCGATTTATCTTAACAAGAAAAATCATCCACTTCGCCCGAATCGTCAACTTCTGCAACATATCCGTCATAATCCAGAACTAAGCAAAATCATTTTACGCTTAGGCGTCCCAACGGGTATTCAAATGATTACGACCTCAATGGCGGGTTTAGTTATTGTTGGGTTGGTTAACCATTATGGTTCACATGCTACAGCAGCGTATGGTGCAGTGAATCAGGTGCTCAACTACATTCAGTTTCCAGCGATTTCGATCTCCATCGCAGCCTCAATTTTTGCAGCGCAAGCGATTGGTGCGGGTAAATCAGATCTATTAGCGCGAGTAACCCGCACGGCTTTGGGAATGAACTTTTTATTTACAGGTGCCTTAATTGCACTTGGTTATCTATTTTCAAAATATTTAATGGCTTTGTTTATTACCGACCCAACTGTGGTGGTGTTAGGTCAACAGCTTTTATTTATTGTACTTTGGGCGATTTTATTCTTTGGCGCAGGTGCCATTTTTGCATCTATCATGCGTGCGAGCGGTACCGTGACTGTTCCAATGCTGATTAACATCTCTGCCATTTTATTTATTGAAATTCCATGCGCTTACTGGTTTAGCTCAATGTGGGGACTTAAAGGTATTTGGGTTGCCTATGCCTTGGCATTTGTCAGTCTATGTATTATTCAAGGCTTGTATTATCAATTTATTTGGAAGAAAAAGACGATCAAAGTTCTTATCTAGAACTATCCAAGCCATATAAAAAAAGCCATCATTTGATGGCTTTTTTTAATTTAAATCTTATTTCATCCATTTGGTCACAACGGTTGAAGCGCGTTGATATCCTGTTGGGAACAAACGCTGCAATGCATCAAGAAATTTTGCATCACTACCAATCAATAAACGGCGTTTATTTTTCAAAACGGCATCCAAAATTTGACGAGCCGCTTCTTCTGGTGGGGTACGTAAGAACTTATCAAAGTTTTGAATCGATTTAGCTGGGTCCATACCTAAAGTACTCAAGCTATCACTCATTTTTGCAGCTTTAGCAATATTGGTGCGAATTCCCCCCGGATGTACGCACAAAGAACTCACGCCACTTTTTTCAATATCCAACTCTTGGCGTAACGATTCGGTAAAGCCACGTACAGCAAATTTAGTTGCGTTATAACCAGATTGAGTCGGTTGAGCAGTCAGACCAAATAAGCTCGAGATGTTAATAATGTGCCCATCTTGAGTTTGCTTAATGAACGGTAAAAATTCTTTAGTCCCGTATACGACACCCCAGAAGTTAATCCCAACAATCCACTCTAAATCTTCGTAGGTCGCGCCTTCGACAGTCGAACCTAACGCAACACCAGCATTGTTAAAAATTAGGTTAACAGAGCCGTGATCTTGTACTGTTTCTTGCGCCCACTGCTTTACCGCTTCACGGTCAGACACATCAAGCTTTTTGGTAGTAACAGTAATATTGCTGTACGGCTTTAAAAGCTCGACAGTTTGTTGTAATCCTTTTTCATTAATATCACTTAACGAAAGATGGCAGCCCTGTTTTGCCAAAAGAATTGCTAACTGTTGCCCAATGCCAGAACCCGCGCCCGTAATTGCAGCGACTTTGTTTTTAAAATTTTTCATTGTCCATCCTTTGTTTTTCGATTTGCACAATCGGTTCATTGCATGTGCACTTTAGACACCTTCAATATAATTTTGACAATACACATTGTCAATATAGTACACTGTAATTTCAGATAGAATGGCACAATTCTGCTGAGGGCTTTATCATAGTGAGCATATTTGGCTAAAACCTATAAATTAGGAAACCATTCTTCAGGAAACAATTTATTTATGGCGACTAACGACTCAACCAGTAAAAAGAAAACAAAAAGTGTGAGTAAAGAACGTCAGTTCAAAGGGTTATCTCTATCTGAACGTAAAGAGGCACGCCGTGAAAAGCTGATTGAAGCGGGTATTGCAACCTACGGAACCCTTGGTTTTTTTTCAGTGACGGTAAAAGATGTCTGCCAAGAGGCAAAACTCACCGAACGTTATTTTTATGAATCATTTAAAAAGAGTGAAGATTTATTTCAAACCATCTTTTTAAAAATGATTGAAGAATTACAGCAAAATCTGATGCAAGCCGTGATTAAAGCTGCCCCCGATCCAGAAAAAATGGTTGATGCAGGTTTAAAAGCACTGCTGACGACATTAAAAGATGACCCGAGATTAGCTCGTATTGTCTATGTCGACGCAGTCTTGGTACAAGAATTACATAATCAGGCCACCATTCAAGAAACACTTGCGCAATTTGATCGCATGATTCAAGCCTTTGTTATGCTGACCATGCCGCAAATTCAACACCACGAAAATGAGCTTTCTTTAATCGCAACTGGTTTGAATGGATATGTCACTCAAATTGCGATTCGATGGGTGATGGGCGGGTTTGAGCAGTCTCTTGAGCAGGTTTTAACTGCATGCCGTATCGTTTTTTTATCTTTATTAGCTCAAGTTTCAAAATAATATTAAAGTTTTTTGACAGCTAAAAATGTGAAAAATAGCTAAGCAATTAAGGTGATAACCTATTGAATGATTTTAGAAAGTTTGAGGCCGAGATGTCATAATTTGGTCATACCTTTGCCTTAGTTTTGTCACAAATTATTGCTAAATTCATTTTTATAGACTTTTCTGCAATGAAATTGTCATAATTAATCTTTGTAATAAGCCTGTCATAACTACAAAACGGTTCACCGTTAAATCTATAGGATATTGCGTTGTGAAAGATGACTATATTTTAATTGTCGATGATGAGCTTCCTATTCGTGAAATGATCCATACTTCTTTGGACATGGCAGGCTTTCAGTGTTTACAGGCAGAAGATGCCAAACAAGCTCATCAAATTATCGTCGACCAACGTCCGGCGCTTATCTTGCTTGATTGGATGTTACCTGGAGGCGTAAGTGGTGTCGATTTATGTCGCCGCTTAAAACGCGATGAGAATTTAGCAGAAATTCCAGTAATTATGCTGACCGCTCGCGGAGAAGAAGACCATAAAGTACAAGGTCTTGATGCGGGTGCAGATGATTACATGACGAAGCCTTTTTCAACACGTGAACTGGTTTCACGTATTAAGGCAGTTCTGCGCCGCGCGAATGCATTAAGTGGTGAAAAAACAATTGATGCCAATGGTTTAATTCTTGATCCTGTAAGCCAACGTGTTAGCTTTGGTAACAGTATTTTAGATATGGGCCCAACTGAATATCGCTTACTTGCGTTTTTTATGACCCATCCAGAACGTGCATATACGCGTGCCCAGTTGCTCGATCAGGTGTGGGGCGGTAATGTATATATTGAAGACCGCACTATCGATGTGCATATCCGTCGTTTGCGTAAAGTGCTAGAACCTTTTGGTGTTGACCGATTTGTTCAGACTGTACGTGGAACTGGCTACCGTTTCTCAACACGTGCAGATTTAGCCGCAGGTTAACCAAGATTTATGTATGAACCCTACCCCGTCCCTGAACAGGTACGTGAACAAAAGCTTTCTCGCTACAGTAGTTTATGGACGTTTGCCAAACAAGATTTACGGCTTTTATTATTTTTTCTAATTATTGCCGGTTTAGTCGGTTTCGGTATTGGGTATTTCTGGAGCTGTATTTTTATCGCCTTCGTGGTGTTTTTTACACTCCAGTTGCGTTCTTTATATCTGGTCAATGACTGGATTGCCAATAAACCTTATGACGTTCCTCCAAACCTTAACGGGATTTGGGGGGCATTGTTATTTAATGTTTACCGTGCTCAGCGTCAGGAACGAATAGTTCAGGCCGAAATGGTCGGTTTAATTGACCGGGCTCAGTCTTCATTAGTTGCTCTTGCTGAAGCGGTTGTACTCATTGATGACCAACATCAAATCGAGTGGTGGAACCCTGCTGCGGAACGTTTGTTAGGAATCAGTCCTCTCGACCGTGGCCGCAACTTATTAACGATTTTACGTCAGCCAACCTTTATTGAATATTTTAACAATATTGATCAGGCACCTGATGGAATTAAGCTTCACTCAAATTTTGATGATGACCGTTATGTGCAGGTTAAACTCACAAGATTTGGTGGAGAAAGTCGTTTATTGGTGGCTTACGATGTGACTCGTATGCACAACCTTGAGCAAATGCGTAAAGACTTTGTCGATAATATTTCGCATGAGCTTCGTACCCCATTAACCGTGCTCAGTGGTTATATCGAAACCTTTACCGATCAGGAAGATATTAGCCCACGCTGGAAACGTGCATTTGACCAGATGCAATCACAAACCAAACGTATGAATGCGTTGGTCAATGATTTACTACTGTTATCAAATTTAGAAAATAATAAGAAAATTGCAAAAAACCAGATTATTGAAATGCCGAGTTTAATGAATCAATTGTTTGATGATGCTCAGGCCTACAATGCCGATTATGGACACACGCTCAATTTACATATTGATAGCCACTGTGACCTGATTGGTTCCGACATGGAAATTGCCAGCGCATTTAGTAATTTAATTACCAATGCCATCAAGTACACGCCAAAAGGTGGAACCATTACGATTGGTTGGCATGATGATGGTGAACATGCATACTTTAGTGTGCAAGACACAGGCATCGGAATTAACCCTAAACATTTGCCACGACTGACTGAACGCTTCTATCGTGTTGATAGCGACCGTAGTCGTCAAACAGGTGGAACAGGTTTAGGCTTGGCAATTGTAAAACACGTGCTGATGCAACACGGCGCTTATTTAGATGTGCAGTCTAAAGAAAACGAAGGATCAACATTTACCGCAGTTTTTCCAAAAGAAAGACTATATAACATGACCTAAATTTGCCCCTCTCACATTCAAAAAGCCGACTCATGAAAAGTCGGCTTTTTTGTATTATTTAAACCAATTTACTTAGAATTCGAGCAATACGATTTTGTCTGATTTTTCTCTATTACGTTTAAAAAACTAGTGGCAAAAGTATTGCTCTGGCGTAATGCATCACGGTGATCACCATCATCAATCGTTTGATAAATAGTTGGTTTTTTTAATTTACATAGCTGCTGATAATAAGCAGATGTCCCTCTAGGGTCGACTAAATGATCTTTAGAGCCTTGAACAATCATTAACGGCACAGTCGGCACCATATTTTCAATAGACTGCTGTTTTAAATAAGCCAAAAGAGGTTTTAAATCTGCATTATGGCGAAATATGCTAGAAGGAGACTTCTTCAAATCAGATTGAAGTTCAGATAAACAACGACTGCGCGCTTGCGTTAGCACCGCATTCATTTCTGGACTGACTAAGTTTTCAGGAACAATGCTTGGTTCGGCTGCTTGTGCTCCCAATAATACAATCGGGAAAAATGCTGCCACACTAGGTTCTGGGTTCGGATTAGTTTTCACATATTCTGCAATGCCCTCATATTGATAGCCGCCTGGCGCAAGAGCGATTGCCCCTTTTAAATCTAATTCGGGAGCATCTTTTTGACCATAGGCAGACACTGCAATTGCTGCAGCCCCGCCTTGACTATGCCCCATCACCAACCACTGTTTATTAAAGCTCTTGGGCTTAAGCATATGTAATGCACGCACTGCATCAACCACTGTATGCAGTTGGCTCTTTGCATTCATATAGGGATGTGCGCCTAATGTACCTAAACCTTGATAATCAGGTGCAACAACTGCATAGCCACGTGCAAGCCAACCATCTAAAGCTTTGGAAGCAACTTCTTGGTATGAGTGAACTGGCCCACCCACATAGTCGCCCGAAGGTGCACAAGTATCAGCAACTCCAGTAGTACCATGTGCCCAAGCCAGTATCGGCCAGCCATTTTTTGGCGGTGTTCCTTTTGGTAATAAAATAAAAGCCGATGCAACAATAGGTTCGCCCTGAATACCTCGACTACGATAATTGACCAACAAACGCTGATCTGCATGAGGAAACAAATCCGTCACAGCTTGCTGTTCTAGCGACAATATTGAACCCGGTTTTTCGCTCACAATTTGCTTACCCAAATCTGTAATTGGAGCAGCCATAGCAGAACCAGATGCCAAACAAATACTGCTAAATAAAATTTTTAAAAAAGAATTACTTTTTCTAATCAAGGGATTACTCCTCTATTATTTACATTACATCTATTTAAATAATTAATTTATAAAATATAAATTACCATAGAATCTTCTATATTTATATTCAACTCAAAATAATTTACATTTATATAGTCTCTTAAAATCTCATTAAATATATTTTAAAGAATATGTATTATAAATATCGTTGCAAAAATTAATCCAATTTCAATAATAAAAAATATATGCTGATATTTTCTTAATTACGATAGCGATTAAAATGCCAAAACAAAAATTTATACCCTACCTGATTTTTCTTATTCTCGGTTCTCTATCTATCCATAGTTTTGCAGATGTACAAGTATATGGTCCGGGTGGGCCAGCACCTGCTATGAAAGAAGCCGCCAAACAATTCACCAATAAGACAGGAATAGCAGTTCATGTGACTTCTGGTCCTACTACTCAATGGTCTGAAAAGGCGAAACTAGATGCAGATGTTATCTATAGTGGTTCCGAAGCCATGATGTCTGATTTCGAAAATACATTTTCTGAGCAAATTATAAAAGACTCGGTAGAACCTTTATATTTACGCCCCGCAGCGATTTTAGTGAGAAAAGGAAATCCTAAAAATATTAAAGGATTTAAAGACCTCGCTAAATCTGGCGTTAAGGTTTTAGTTACACATGGTGCAGGTCAAATTGGTATGTGGGAAGATATTGTTGGCAGAACCGGAAATATCCAATTAACAAAAGCTTTTCGAAAGAATATTGTTACCTATGCAGCCAACACAGGTATTGCCAAGAAAAACTGGGAAGAAAATAGCAGCTATGATGCTTGGTTAGTCTTTAATATTTGGGGAGTTAGTAACCCAGATGTTGGGCAAATTATTCCTATCGAACCAGAGCTAGTTGTCTATCGTGATACAGGTGTTGCCTTAACCAAACATAGTTTAAAAGATGCCGAGGCTAAACGTCTTGTAGAGTTCTTATCGTCTCAGCAAGGCAATACTATTTTCAAAAAATATGGTTGGACTAAATAATTAAAAAGGGAGCCAAGCTCCCTTTTATTTTTAAAATTATTCACTCTAGTTCACCTAGAATATATTCATTTCAAATTAAATATACGCCTGCGGCATATAAAGCGCCCAATATTAAACAAAAGGCTGAGCTGACATACCAAAATAAATCACTATTACCAACAAATTTTGATTTTAACCATGGAAAAGCAAAACCACGGATAAGAAAAACCGCTGCAACAAGCGACAGAATAATTTTGGTAAAAGGTAATATCTGTATTCCCTTTGCTGCAAAGAAGGCATACATAGAACATATAGTTAGAATTAAGCCCACAGTTATAGCTGTAAAATTAGGATACCAGTGCCCTCTTTCAACCATCTGAACAATACTTTTCCCCGCCCCTAAAAACCGAAAACCATTTGCTCCCCAAAACACACAAATAAAATGAAGTAATGCGGCACAGAATGTTAATAGTGCAGCCAAATATAGTAGAACGTTAGGAAGTGATTGCATTAGATTTTATACTAATCAATATATGTGAGATTTATTATACTTAATTATAAAATATATAAAACTTATAAATAGTTAAAATAAGATTAACTTGGTATTTAATATTTTAAACACCAAGCTTAGGTCATCTCAATTATTTACTCTCAAACTCTTTAAAATCAGCTTTTCTGATTTTTGCATGGATCCCTTTGGTTTTATCTACTACTTGTGAAACTTCAAAATCAGTCGCGGCACTTAAATAGGCATACGCTGTCGCTTCATCAATACCGTATTCTTGGTTTAAGAAACGAATGGCTTCACGTGTAGACTTTTTCATCGCTTCATCAAGATCTTCATCAAGTCCCGGGGTAATCCAAAACTCAGCATTTTCAGCTAAAGGTTGTTTTAGCTCTTTGCCCGGTATTTTGTCCTTACCTGCTTTGAGTAAGGTAAATTTCAGCGTGGCGCGGGCTGAAGCTTCTAGTGCCGTTAATGCTACCTCCCCATCGCCTTGCGCGAAATGGCTATCACCCGTATAGAATAATGCGCCTTTGACCTGAACAGGATAATAGGCTGTTGAACCTGCACCTAGTTCATTAATATCAATATTTCCACCATACATTGCAGGCGGTACAGAGTGAACAGGCTCAGAAGTATTGGCTGCTACCCCCATGATTCCCATAAAAGGATACAGCGGGAAACGTATTGATTTACCCGATTCTGTTTTTAATACACCTTCGTACTCACCTTTAGCATTTTTTTCAATTGGTGTGAAAATTGAGACATTTCCATAGCGTTCAGGATGCTCAGCCGATGCATTTTCTTGCTTTACTTTTTTAGGAAACTCCCCTACTAAAGCACCTTTACCATGTCGATTTGAAATCACACCGTAAGGAACACGTGGCTCAACTTTAAGTACTTCAACTTTCAGAATATCACCGGGCTGTGCGCCTTCAATTGCAACAGGGCCTGTCACAATATGCGGCCCATCTTTATGAAAATCATGCTTTAAATTTGACGGCGTAATTGTTTTTGCATCTTCCAAGATTTCATTAGATTTGACACCTTTCGATTGAAAGAACTTTTCAGCATTACGCCCTTGGTCTTCAAGCAAACCTTCATGAGAAACCGTATCAAATGTCACAACACTACCCGACGGAACAGTAAGCACGGGTTTAGCATCTCGATTTGGTAAATAGCCCCATGTAATGGTATTTAAAGTAGATGGAACATAATAATTACCTTTATATTCCCCAGTTTGAAGTTGAGTAGGCTGTTTTGAAATTTGATTTAAAACTTTAAAATCATTGGCATGAGTGAGTGAAATACAAAGTACAGATAAAACTGAAGCTGTCAGACATTTAACTTTTAACATGATTTCAGAACCTAAAAAAATATGAAAATTACAGTAAGGTCCTGAATAGTTAGCAAGCATTGTGCCAAGGCTAAAGTTGTGTAATATCTAAAAAACGCTTCATGCTTATAAAAAAACTAAATAAATTTTTTAGATTTAATAACTTATCTTCAAATAAAATTAAAACCTCGACTTAAGTCTAACTTAAATATTTCATTCTATTTTTATTTATTAATTTTTAATCATATTAATATTTTTGCTCTTTTCAGATACATATTTATACACTAGCTTATATAACGTACTCATTTAGATCACTTAATAATAATTATATTTCCATATAATATAAATCCAAACATAATTATATATTTTACTTTTATATAATTTAAATCAAAAAAACCCTGAATAATGAAAGTCAGGGTTTACTTGTTTTTAGGGAGCAATATAATGGACTAAATGGTATGTCCCATGCGCTCGCCCATTACAACTACAGACTCAGCTTTAAAACGTTGCTCCCATTCGATCTTATCTTTTTCAAATAAAATAACGGCTGTAGAACCTAAATAAAAACGTCCAAGCTCAGCACCTTTCTCTAGCTTTAACTGATGATGTTGCAATTCAATACGGCCTGAAGGTTTTACCTTGCCTGTTGCCACAGTTTCAATACCAGCAACAATCATCGCACCCACTAGAACAACAGCCATACGGCCAAGTTCAGTATCGAACAAACACACCATACGTTCATTACGAGCAAATAATCCAGGTACATTTTCAGCAGTGACCTGATTTACTGAAAATAGCTCGCCTGGCACATATAACGTTTCTGTTAATGTCCCTGCAAACGGCATATGAACACGGTGGTAATCACGCGGTGATAAATAAACTGTCGCGAACTCACCGTCTTGGAATGGCTGAGCAAGTTGTGGATCGCCAATGAGTTTCTCTACAGAGAAACTTTGACCTTTTGCTTGAAAGACTTCACCTGCAGTAATCTTACCAATTTGAGAAATTGCGCCGTCCGCTGGTGACACAATGCTATCTGCATTTTCGTCAACGAGACGTACACCTTCTTTTAATGCACGGGTAAAAAAGTCATTAAAAGATTTATATTTCAGTGCATTGCCTTGTTCAGCAATCGATAAATCAATCCCATATTTAGCTTTAAACGCATGAATAACAGCGTTTTTCACAACTGGATTTTCACTCGCAGCAACTTTACCTACCACACGGCTCAATTGATGCTGTGGTACAAGGTTTTGTGCCTTAATAAATAATTCTTTTTTTAATCGAGATGTGAAACTCACGACGGTGATTCTCCAGTAATAATAGGACTATCGAGGCGATTGCCCCATTCACTCCACGCACCATCATAGGCTTTTGCTTCCCAGCCCAAGAGTCTAGCCAGAATATAGGCCAAACCGGAACGGTGATGTGACTGGCAGTACACAACTACAGGTTGTTGTAAATCGAACCCAAGTTGTTCAAGGCGCTGCCGCGTGCGTTCAAGCGGATGCAATTTTAGATGATTTTGACGATTAAGTGCAGTACTCCATTCAAAATGGAGGGCATTTGGAATGTGACCACCGCGTCGCGCTGCTAAACGGACACCACTATATTCATCACTCGTCCGGCAATCCCACAGTTGCACACTTTCTTGCTCAACTTGTTTGCGTAGCTCTTCATAGTTCACACGGAACTGAGCGGCATGTGATAAATCAATTTGAATTAAGTCCGTAACAGGAGAAATTTTTTCAACTTCTGCTGTAGTTGGTAAGCCTGCACCTAACCATGCATGGATACCCCCGTTAATTAAACTGGTACGGGTAAATCCTAGGCAATGCAAATTCCAGATTAAACGCCCAGCCCATGCCCCACCTTCGTCGTCATAGACCACAACATGATGATTAGGTGAAATATTCAATTTTTCAATCAGTGCTTGCAAACCCGCTTCATCTGGCAAAACACCAGTGGCTTCTTCTTGTTGAGCCACTAACCATTTAGGCTGTAAATGAATGGCATGTGGAATATGGAGTTGTTCATAAACCGATGCACGGCTCAAATCTATAATGCGAATATATTCATTGCCTAAATAAGGCACTAATTCTTCTGCTTCTATTAATAAATCGAGTTTAAAATCAGGGAGTGTCATCGTCATGGTTTCTTTTTATACCAGCTTATTTTCAATCTTAGCATAAGCATATATCTAACAAACTCTGATTTTCTGCTACGCTTTAGCAGAAAATCAGATATCAGCATTCTCACTTTTAAAAATAAAAATAGCGAGACTACTTTTTATTTAAACCACTTCTTCAAGTTCTTCGATTTCAAAAACCTGACGTAAATAGGCCAAGAAAGTATCGTTGTCAGTCATGGTTTTACCCGGACTATCAGAGATCTTCGCAACTGACTGACCATTACATTCAACCAGTTTCAACACAATATTCAGTGGCTTTTGCCCCATATCATTGGTTAAGTTAGTTCCAATACCAAAACTCACCTGAAAACGATCTTTAAAGTATTGATGCAACTCCCATGCCTTTGGCAAATTAAGGCCATCGCTAAAGGTCAGCATTTTGGTTTTGGTATCAATTTTTAATTTACGGTAATGTGCATACGCCTTATCACCCCATTCATACGGGTCGCCACTGTCATGACGTAAACCATCAAATAGTTTGGCAAAATACAGGTCAAAGTCGCGTAAGAAAGCATCCATCCCTACCACATCGGTTAGAGCAATTCCTAAATCTCCACGGTACTCTTGTACCCACGTTTCTAAAGCAGCTTTTTGGAAATCACGCAAACGTACATCAAGTGCCTGAAACGCTTGTAGGAATTCATGTGCCATGGTTCCGATCGGTGTAATGTTAAGCTCTTTAGCCAGTAATACATTACTTGTACCACGGAACACATTTGGCACAGTTTTATGAAATGCTGCTACTACATGTTTTTGCCAATCAAAACTATAACGACGACGTGTACCAAAATCAGAAACTAAAAACGGTGGATCATTTGGTTGTTGAGATTTTTCATATTGCTGAATCAAATCGAGTTTTGCTTGTAATCGGCGTTCGCCTTCGGCCCAAACTTGGTCTGTTTTGATACGGCTAAAATACAACTCATTTACAATGGCTAGGACAAAAATCTCGAACATCATCGCCTGAACCATCGGTCCTTCAATATGAATATCTAATCGGCCTTCTGCATCAATACTAGCCTGAATAAAACGACGTTTGAGTTGGAATAATTCTAAGTAATCGACAAAGTCGCTTTTAATAAATCGTAATTTTCTTAAATATTGTAGCTCGTCTTCTTTATATTTGAGATTACATAAATGGTCGAGTTGCTCGTTTAAGTCATCCAAAATATCCACTAATGGATAGACTGTATCTTCTAAGTTTCTGCAACGAAAATGATAGACACTATGTGTTTGCGGGAATTTATGCAGAACCACTTGTAGCATCGTAAATTTGTACAAGTCTGTATCTAGTAAAGAATGGATAATTGGAGACATAGTCAATGATTATTCGCTTGCTTCTTAGCATTAAAGCATATTTTTACGGATGAATTACGAGGTTTTATACCATTGTTGCAGTTCCATGAAATTTCCTTTTAAAAATCATTTAATTTAAATTCTGCTAAACTACGTTAATTCAATTAATTATAGAAATTTGCTTTAATTATGCGCGCTTTAATACAACGAGTTCTTGAAGCCAAAGTAGTCGTAGATGGTGAAACTACAGGCGAAATCCAACACGGCCTTCTGGTGTTTTTAGGCATTGGCCGAGATGATACTTTAGCTATTGGCCAAAAGCTTATTGATAAGATTTTGAAATATCGAATTTTTGATGATGAACAAGGCAAAATGGGCTGGAATGTGTCTCAAGCAAATGGTGGAATCTTGCTTGTGTCACAATTTACCTTGATGGCACAAACACAAAAAGGTTTACGCCCAGACTTTGGCCCAGCAATGCCACCTAGCGATGCAAAAGCGTTATATGAACAATTGGTTGAATATACACATTCTCAATTTGAGAAAGTTCAAACTGGAATTTTTGCAGCTGATATGAAAGTTCATTTGATTAATGATGGTCCGGTGACATTCAATCTAGAAGTCGAAGCATAGATATAAAAAAACTCCCAAAATGGGAGTTTTTTTATATTTGGATATTAACGTCCAGTTTTCTCTTTAATAAAAGCACGTGCCTGACGTACTTTATCTTTTACTGGTTTTGGTAACTTAGGCGGAATGAGCTTAGCAACTTGGTTGAACCATACCAATAGGCTGAAGTCACCTTCCATTTTAATGCTGCCATCTTGCATACCCGTCATAAATGCTGTTGGGTCACCTTTGATCAAAGTTTTTACACCTTGCTCACTGTCTGCAAATTGCAAAATAAAATCAGCCTTTTCAGGTGCGCCTGCAACAGTATCAATCTGACCATTATTAATAATGATCTGACGTGCAACACCTAAATCTGTACCGATCTGAATACGGAATGCACGGTCATGAATCAGTTCAATAAACTTAGGGCTAGTACGCGCCAACTGCTTCATACGCAGCACTAAACCTGCTACCAACAAATCTAATGGGTCTGTACTGACATCAACAAGAGGTAACTTGACTACAGGTATGGAAGAAAGTTTCATGAACATTCACGCCTATTGTATTTTTATGAAAACTTTAGAGCAAAACTTAGCAAGGACATACCATTGCCTGTGTTTTATGCATCAATTGATATTTTTTAGCTGGCAACGCAATCTAGATGAAACGTCAACAGACCCATCTATCGTAGCATAACTGGCTATTTTTTAATAAATGCTTTGTATAATAAAAATCACGTTTCGTAAATGAAAAAGGCATGCTGTGCATACCTTTTTACCGTTAGATAACAATTTAATTATCGGCTAGAACATTGCTGCTGATCATCTTCATATACTGGCGTGTGTTCTATATATTGGCGATTTGCCAATGCCTTTTGTGCTTGTTTATCCTCACGTAACAAAATAAATGTAACCATTACCATCGCTAGACTTAATGCAGTTAAATAACTATATGTGACTGGCATTTCAAAAGTGACTTGAACTCCAAAACGGACCACTTCCAATAGCCCCCAAAAGAACATCCCTGCAAGCATAAAACCAAGCCAACGACGGTAAGGAGAAAAGAAAACAGCAACAAGCGCGACAGCAATTAAGCTGAATCCGGCGATAGCGGCAAAATTCGCTGTTACCATAGAAACCTCCGTCTTAATGAAAACGTCTAAAAACATTCGGTCTTTAATACCCGACCTCATTCCAAAAACAACTTTAATTCATGATTTGTGTTGAAGCTTACGATGCATTATGGATGTTTTTTTTTAGAAAAAAAGACCCGTTTTTTCTTAATGCGACATACTTTGTCGCAACATTCTTTTGTCATTACATTTTTGTAAAATTCAAAAAGTTCGATTCCCTATATGGCATCAATTCTGGCGTGTCATTACAAAAAAATATGCCGTTTTTAAGGATCAAAATAAGTTTTTTTCAGATTTTTTTATTGCCTTTTTTCTGTGCAAAATTTTGTCATAACTTGCTTGTTTTTATGACTATTCTGCATAAAAAAAGCGCTACTCTGAAGTAGCGCTTAAAGCTTATCCATATAGGTTAAGCACGATTTAAATCTTTATCATGCATACCGAGTAAATAAAGCACACCATCTAAACCAACACTTGAAATCGCTTGATTTGCGTTTTGGCGTACTAATGGTTTTGCACGATAGGCAACACCTAAACCTGCGATCGCAAGCATCGGTAAATCGTTTGCACCATCGCCTACTGCCATCGCTTGCTCTAGAGAAATCCCCATCTTATTTGCAAGCTCGCGTAATAACTCAGCTTTACGGGCACCATCTACAATCGCACCTTTCACTTCGCCTGTTACGAAACCGTCTTGGACATCTAAAATGTTAGCGTGAACTTCATCAATACCGAGTTTGCCTTGTAAATACTCAGCAAAATACTGGAATCCACCAGATAAAATTGCCGTTTTATAGCCAAGTGCTTTTAAAGTCGAGATAAGACGCTCTGCACCTTCGGTAATGGTTAAACGCTCTGCAATTTTAGGTAAAACAGCAGCATCAAGACCTTTTAATAATGCAACACGGGCACGGAAACTTTGCTGAAAATCAAGCTCACCTTGCATCGCTCTTTCAGTGATTTCAGCAACTTGTGCGCCTACCCCTGCTTCAATCGCCAACTCATCAATCACTTCTTGTTCAATTAATGTTGAGTCCATATCGAAACACACCAAACGGCGATTACGTCGATAAGCGTTGTCTTCTTGAACAGCAACATCGATATTTAATTCGCTTGAAAGAAGTAAACATGCAGCTCGCATGGCTTGTGCATCTAAAGTTGGGCCGCTACTTAGACCAAACTGTACACAGGCACGACGTGGGAATGCACTATCCTTTTCAAAGTCTACACGACCTGATAAACGCGTTACTGTTTCGATGTTAAAGCCTTGGCTAGACACAATTTTTGTAACTGCTTGTAAGTGTGCCGCAGTGAGTTCTGGAGCTAAAGCCGTGACGATATAACGAGTCCGACCACCTTCACTTACCCATTGATCGTATTCTGCGCCCGTGATTGGTTTAAAGCGCACTGTTAAGCCAATATCATGTGCTAAAATCAGAATCTCTTTCATTGCCAATGCGGTCGCAGTTTCATTATCAGAAGCGACTACAATGCCTAATGTAAGTTGATTATGAATAACAGCCTGACCTACATCCAGTATTTGCAATGAATGTACGGATAGTACTTGCATTAATCGGGTAAACTGGTTTGGTTGGTCCGGTCCTAAAAAGGATATAAGAATGATTTCTCGCATGAATTGACTCTAGTCTGAGTGACAACTATTGTAAGAATCATAATCGAATTTCAATATAATTGCCTTGGAAGTTTAACTTGATTGCGCCTAGACAAGGGCTATTTGCTAGCCTACTGATCGTTAGTTTTGCATTGCATACCTTTTTATTGGTCATTGCAACGACACACCAGCTTAATGAAAACCGTGCGAGTCAAGGTCAGCTCATGACCAGTCAGCTCGTTGCAGACAGCTTATCCGAGCTTGAACCTGCTAATACGGTGTCTTTGGCTCTGATTGCCAATCGCTATGCGACCAATCCAAGTGTTGCGTCTATTCGCATTCTTGATGCAAACAAACAGGTTCTAGCAACGAGCGGAATTTCAAAAACCCGCCAAGGCGAAATTTTTGCTCGTGATGCCCTTCAAAATGAAAAGAAAGTCGGATCTATTGAAGTTACGTTGATTCAGCCAAGTATCGGAGAAATTCTTCGTACTCAATGGCTTGCAATTTTAGCTTCTCTGTTTTTGCATGTTTTATTGTGGCTTGCCTATCGCGCGATTGCTCGTCCAACACGAAGTGAATATTTGGCACGCATTAATGAAGAAAACCGCTTGAAGCATGAAATTCAGCAGTTAACTCAAGCATTGGCTCTAGAAAAACAAAATACGGTAACCTTGGTTGCACAAGCTCAGCAACAAGCTAAAGCGAAACCAGCAGCTCGCCAACAAGCCGAAAAAACTTCAGATTCAGCTGACCAACATACGTTGGCACTCAATATTCAGTTTTATGACCCTAAACAGTTATTAAGCAGTGTTAACCAATCGGTATCTGTTCCTTATTTCAAACTCTGCCAGCTCTTTTTAAACAAGAGTATTGAGTTATGCGTTAAGCATTACCAATTGAAACTCACAGATATTGAAGTAGTAGATGAGTTTAATGCCGACGGTGCGACACTTGCGATTTCAACCTCTCATACGCATGCCGTAGAATGTCTACTTATGATTGGAACAGTATTCCAATTACTTTCAGATGTTTTATATAAACGTTACCGTGAAGATAAACGCTTTGCGCTGCAAACTCGTAGTGCAACATGTAATGCTGTAGAAGCTATGCAAATCGATGCAAAAGAAGCTGCTCAACGTTTAGCACAGCATCTTCACGCTAAAGAGTCTGCTTTATATCTCGAAAATGAACAGCTCAAAGCAATTCAAGACAGCTACCAACTTGTTGCTATGCCAAACCCAAGCAATGTGATGACACGTCATGCATTTATGATCAATGGTATGAATGCAGAATGTGCTGAACTTGCTCAAAATATCCGGACTGAAATTTTAATGGGAAAAAAATCAATCCCACAAAGTGATAGTCCAAGTAGTGCAGCTTCATAAAAAGTAACTACGCGCATCAGAACCTAGCCTTTTGGCTAGGTTTTTTTATTTAAATTCATACCTTTTATTTAAAACTACTCCTTTTTCTTATGATTTATTTGTATAAATAAATCTCGATCTATTCTTAGAGGTCACAAATTTGGATAAATCAGAATCATAGGCAAAATTCTCTAAACAGCGTAAACTATGCAAAATTTATTAAATAGAAATTGTCTTACGACAAAAAAAGGTGAAAGCGAATGCCGCTGAGTCGTGTTGAAGATCTTGTCGCCGATATTCGTGCAGGCAAAATGGTTATCTTGATGGATGACGAAGATCGCGAAAATGAAGGTGATCTTGTCATTGCAGCAACGCATGTTCGTCCTGAAGATATTAACTTCATGATTACCCATGCACGTGGTCTAGTTTGCCTAACGCTAAGCCGTGAGCGCTGTAAACAGTTAAACCTTCCGTTGATGGTTGACCAAAACGGCGCTCAGCACAGTACAAACTTTACCTTATCAATCGAAGCCGCTGAAGGTATTACCACGGGTATTTCAGCAGCAGAGCGTGCACATACAATTCAAGCTGCTGTCGCAGCGCATGCAAAACCAACTGATATCGTACAGCCGGGTCATATTTTCCCGTTAATGGCTCAACCAGGCGGTGTTTTACATCGTGCAGGCCATACCGAAGCAGGTTGTGATTTAGCTCGTTTAGCAGGCCTTGAACCGGCTTCTGTCATTTGTGAAATCATTAATGAAGATGGCACAATGGCACGCCGTGCAGATTTAGAAATTTTTGCCGAGAAGCATGGCTTAAAAATTGGTACAATTGCGGACTTGATTCACTACCGCATGACCAATGAGCAAACGGTTGAACGTCTGGATCAAAAAACCATTCAAACAGAATATGGTTCATTTGAACTTTATCGTTATCGTGAGATTGGTAACCCGGACATTCATTTGGCTTTAGTTAAAGGCGAGCCAAAAGAAGGTGTTACAACAGTACGTGTGCATGGTTTTAGTCCAATTCGCGATTTGCTTAAGCTAAATAAAGCTGATGGTGAACCTGCGTGGAATTTAGACCGTGCCCTACAGACGATTGCAGCGAGTGATCGCGGTGTTTTAGTCTGGATCGGACAAGATCATTTGCAAGACTTGGGACCAGCGTTGGATGATTTAAATAAGCCAAAACCGGTGAAATCCAATGCAGCACTTTCACATCAATATCAAACCATTGGTGTCGGTGCTCAAATTTTGCGTGACTTAGGTGTTGAAAAAATGAAGCTTCTTAGCTCACCATTACGTTTCAATGCTTTATCTGGCTTTAATTTAGAAGTAGTGGAATATGTCACTGCTGATCAAATCACAACGAAATAATCGAGGTTGCTATGGCAATTCGCCGTATTGAAGGTTTATTACATCTCGCAAGCGAAGGTCGTTATGCGATTTTAGTGGGTCGTTTCAACAGCTTTGTTGTTGAACACTTATTGGATGGTGCAATCGACACATTAAAACGTCATGGTGTAAATGAAGATAACATTACTGTTATTCATGCTCCTGGCGCATGGGAACTCCCGATTGTTGCTAAAAAATTAGCTACATCAAACCAGTTTGATGCCATTATCGCACTTGGCGCAGTTATTCGTGGTAGCACACCACACTTTGACTTCGTTGCTGGTGAATGTGCAAAAGGTTTAGGTGTAGTCGCGTTAGAAAGCAGCTTGCCTGTCATCAATGGTGTATTAACTACTGATAGCATCGAGCAAGCCATCGAACGTTCAGGTACAAAAGCAGGAAACAAAGGTAGCGAAGCTGCTTTAACTGCAATTGAAATGGTTAATTTATTAAAGGCAATTTAAAGCATGTCTCAAACACTGCAAGCCGCTTATGCAGCAAAACGTAAAGCACGTCGTTTTGCTGTACAAGGTATTTATGAGTGGCAAATGAGTCACAACCCTGTACATGAAATCGAAGCACGCACCCGTGCTGAAAATGCAATGCACAAGGTAGACTTAAACTACTATCACGAACTTCTAACACAAGTGATTGCACAGCACGAAGATCTTGATGCATTACTTATTCCGGTTCTTGACCGTGAACTTAGTGCACTTGATGGTGTAGAGCTAGCAACATTACGCTTGGGTGCTTACGAGTTACGTGATCATTTAGAAGTACCTTATCGTGTCGTTCTAGATGAAGCTATTGAACTCGCTAAACACTTTGGTGGAGCAGATAGCCATAAATACATTAATGGCGTTCTAGATCGTTTAAGTTCAACACTACGTAGTGCTGAAAAACAACAAGCAAACTAATAGGTTTGAAGTTGATATGGCTGAGTTTTCTATTATTGACCAATACTTTAACAGACAATCTTACACAGATGTCACCTTGGGTATTGGAGATGACTCAGCCTTAATTACCCCTCCCGTAAACCAACAATTGGTGATCTGTGCAGATACACTCGTTGCTGGACGTCATTTTCCTCTTGATACCTCTGCCCATGCAATTGGCTGGAAAAGCGTAGCTGTCAATCTTTCAGATATTGCAGCAATGGGGGCAAAACCGCATAGTATTTTACTGGCGCTCAGCCTACCTACAATTGATCATGAATGGCTTGAAGGATTCAGTCAGGGAATTTATGACTGCTGTAATCAATTTGGCGTTGCTCTTATTGGCGGAGATACGACTCAAGGCCCTCATCTCACCATTACTGTTACGGCCATGGGCTGGATTGAAAGCGGACAAGCCGTGTTACGTTCAGGTGCCAAAGTCGGTGACTATGTTTGTGTGAGCGGTCAAGTTGGTGATGCAGCTTATGGTTTACAGCACCTAGGTCATCCATTACAAAAAAGACTAGACTATCCGACACCACGTTGTCAACTTGGACAACAGTTAAAGGGATTAGCATCTAGTATGATTGATATTTCTGATGGATTAGCCCAAGATTTAGGTCACATTTTAAAAGCTTCAAAGGTCGGTGCCCGATTACTTTTAGAAAAGTTACCGATTGATTCAACGCTAGAAGAACTACCAGAACAACAGCGCTGGCAATATGCTTTAGCTGGTGGTGATGACTACGAATTATGTTTTACAATAACACCGCAAAATTATGAAAAACTTTTGCAAAAACAACTAGACATTAAGATTACAATGATCGGAGAGATCGTTGAGCAAACACAACTAACTTTTGAGCATTTGGGTTCAGATTACCCATTGCAAATTCATGGATACCAACACTTTGCATAAGCCACCGATTCATTTTAAGGACATGTCTTGGTTCAACCGCTGCATCGTTTTCTGTGGAGTTGGTTTCGGATCTGGTCTCGCACCTAAAGCTCCCGGTACTTTTGGCTCTGCCTTTGCCCTACTCTTCATTCCAATCTGGTTATCGCTTGGCTTTAACTTAAGCTTGATCGCTATCCTCATCATGTCCTTGGTGGGAATTTATATTTGTGGTCAAACTGCAAAAGTTATTGATGTACACGATGATGGTCGAATTGTGTGGGACGAGTTTGCAGGACAATCAATTACTCTTCTGCCTTTAATCTTTTTTAATATAATGTCGTTACAATGGGCACTAATTGGTTTTTGCTTATTCCGCCTATTTGATGTTTGGAAACCTTGGCCAATCCGTGTTGCCGACCAGAAAGTTGCTGGTGGTTTCGGGATCATGCTAGACGACATCATTGCAGGGCTTTGGGCGGCACTCTGTATCATCATATTTATTACTTTCTGGGGCGTAACGCCATTTAAGTAGGTTTACTCATGTCAACTACCGTCATTATCCTTGCTGCAGGCAAAGGAACGCGAATGCGTTCACAACTACCTAAAGTATTGCAACCTTTAGCTGGTCGCCCGCTACTAGGACATGTCATTCAAACAGCAAAAAAAATACATGCAGAAAATATTATTACGATTTATGGACATGGTGGTGGCCACGTCAAGCAAACTTTTGCACAAGAAAATATTGAGTGGGTTGAACAAGCAGAACAACTAGGTACAGGTCATGCGGTACAAATGACTTTACCCGTACTTCCTAAAGACGGGATTTCATTAATTCTTTATGGTGATGTACCTTTAGTACGTCAAACAACGCTAGAGCAACTTGTTGAAGTTTCAAGTAAAACGGGCATTGGCATGATTACTTTACATGTCGACAACCCAACAGGTTATGGTCGTATCGTTCGTCAAGAAGGTAAGATTCAAGCGATTGTTGAACATAAAGATGCAACAGAAGCTCAGCGTCAGATTCAAGAAATCAACACAGGTATTTACTGTGTTAGCAATGCAAAACTTCATGAGTGGTTGCCTAAACTTTCAAACGAAAATGCGCAAGGCGAATATTATCTAACTGATATCGTAGCAATGGCTGTTGCAGATGGTCTAGAAATCGCATCTATTCAACCAGAACTCGCTTTTGAAGTTGAAGGCGTCAATGACCGCTTACAACTTGCTGCACTTGAACGTGAGTTCCAGCAACAGCAAGCAAAAGAGCTTATGCAACAAGGCGTAACTTTTGCAGACCCTGCACGCTTTGACTTACGCGGTTCTGTAAAAGTTGGACATGACGTTCTTATTGACGTCAATGTGATTATTGAAGGTGACTGTGAACTTGGCGATTTTGTAGAAATCGGGGCTGGTTGTATTTTAAAGAACACCAAAATTGCAGCCGGAACTAAAGTTCAAGCCTATAGCGTTTTTGATGGCGCAGTTGTAGGCGAAAATGCTCAAATTGGACCATTTGCACGCTTACGCCCAGGCGCTAAATTGGCAAATGAAGTACATATCGGCAACTTTGTTGAAGTTAAAAATACAACGATTGGATTGGGTAGTAAAGCTAACCATTTCACCTATTTAGGTGATGCAGAAATCGGTGCTGAATCGAATATTGGGGCAGGTACGATTACTTGTAATTACGACGGTGCAAATAAACACAAAACCACTATTGGTGATGCCGTTTTTATCGGTTCTAATAGCTCGCTGGTTGCTCCGGTGACCATTGGGAGTGGCGCAACAGTTGGTGCTGGTTCTGTGATTACGAAAGATGTAGCCGAGCAAAGTCTCTCCTTTGAACGTGCACAACAAATTTCAAAAGCAAATTATCAACGTCCCCAAAAGGTTAAAAAATAAGAGGATTGAAGTATGTGTGGTATCGTCGGAGGCGTTGCACAACGTTGTGTAACCGAGATTTTACTTGAAGGTTTAAAACGTCTTGAATACCGCGGTTATGATTCTGCGGGTGTTGCTTTACTGAATAACCAACAAATTTTACGTGAGCGTCGTGTAGGTAAAGTTATCAATCTTGCAGAAGCTGTCGCTGAACACCAACTTGCGGGGGCTATCGGGATTGCGCATACCCGTTGGGCAACACATGGTAAACCAACTGAAAACAATGCTCACCCTCATATGTCAGGTAAGGTCGCTGTAGTACATAACGGTATCATTGAAAACTACCAAGAATTAAAAGACGACCTTCAAGCTTTAGGTTACGTTTTTACTTCTCAAACAGATACTGAAGTTGTTGCACACTTAGTTGCTGAAGCATTAAAAAGTACAGATAGCCTTTTAGAAGCTGTTGAAACTGTTGTACCTCAGCTTAAAGGTGCTTACGCGCTAGGTATTATCCACAGCGATTATCCAGATGAACTCATTACTGTACGTGAAGGTTCACCACTCGTGATTGGTGTAGGTATTGGTGAAAACTTTATTAGTTCAGACCAACTTGCACTTTTGCCTGTAACTAACCGCTTTATGTACCTAGAAGAAGGTGATATTGCACGTCTTACTCGTACTTCAATTGAAGTATTTGCAAATGGCGAACGCGTTGAGCGTCCAGTACGAGAGCTTGATGCAACCGTAAGTAGTGCATCAAAAGGTGAATACAAACACTACATGCTCAAAGAAATTTATGAGCAACCAGAAGCAATCAAGCAAACAATTTCTCAAGCGCTTGATGGCAATAGCTTACGTGATGATTTCTTGAAAAATGCTGATGCAGATTTCAATAAAATTCAAAGCGTACAAATCATTGCGTGTGGTACAAGTTATCACTCAGGAATGATTGCGAAATATTGGTTTGAGCAACTGATTGGCGTGCCTTGCCAAGTTGAAATCGCAAGTGAATTCCGCTATCGCACTCCTGTAATTGTTGAAAATACACTTTATATTTGTATTTCACAGTCAGGTGAAACTGCTGATACTTTAGCTGCACTACGTGAAACTCAAAAACGTGCTAAAGCAAACAATATCGATATTCAGACTTTGACTATCTGTAACGTTGCGACGTCTTCAATGGTTCGTGAAACTGATCATCACTTATTGACGCTTGCTGGTCCTGAAATTGGTGTTGCTTCAACTAAAGCGTTTACGACTCAGCTTGCTGCACTTATGTTGTTAATCTTGAAAATTGGTCAAGTGAAACAACGTATTAGCCCTGCTCTGCTTGAAGAAATTACACGTGAGTTATGGCACAGCCCGAAAGTTATTCTTGATACGCTTAAGTATGATCCAGAAATTTTGCGTTTGTCTGAATTATTCGTTGAAAAAAATCACTGCTTATTCTTAGGCCGTGGTACGAATTATCCAATCGCATTGGAAGGCGCATTAAAGCTAAAAGAAATTTCATATATTCATGCCGAAGGCTATGCAGCTGGTGAGTTAAAACACGGTCCATTAGCACTTGTTGATAATGAAATGCCGATCGTGATTCTTGCTCCAAATGATGAAATGCTTGATAAGCTAAAATCAAATATGGAAGAAGTTCAGGCACGTGGTGGTGAATTATTCGTTTTCGCTGATGAAAATAGCGGAATCAATGGAAAAGACCGTCAACACGTTGTACATATTCCAGCAGTAAACGAATGGTTAGCTCCAATCGTTTATAGCGTACCAGTTCAGTTGTTGTCTTATCACGTTGCTGTATTACGTGGTACAGACGTTGACCAGCCACGTAACTTGGCGAAGTCAGTAACTGTAGAATAATAATCAGACATGCTATCTATGCCATTGTGTTTAGACAATATAGTTTTAAACTGAACATTAAAGTTCTAAACTGTAACAATATAGTTCTAAACTAGACATTAAAGTTGTAAACCAGATACACCCAGCTATACTGATTAAAAAGTAGGCTGGGTTTTTCTATGAGTAGAGCACCGAGATTCTTCACACAAGAACAAATTAGCAAAAGAATAAAAAGCGGTCGTGGACAAGGTATGGGAAAAGATTACCAACCATGGCTGACTATTCAGGATGTACCCTCTCGTGGGGTCTCTCATCGTATCTACTCTCATAAAACGCAAAGAGTTCATCATTTACTTTCTAATTTGGAACTGTATGTTTTTTTGATTTTAGATTGGTCTAGTTTTGTTCAGGATATTCGGGAACAATTTCCCTTGAATCTAGACGACACAAAAGAAATCTGTTTAGAGCATGGTTTGAGACATCCCAGCATACAAGGCTCGGAACAGGTTATGACTTCCGATTTTCTGATTGATACAAATGATAAGAAAAAACCTCAATTCGTTATTCAGGTAAAACCATTAAAAGAACTCATCAAAGAAAGAACAATTGAAAAACTCGAAATTGAACGTCGATACTGGGAGGTTAAAGAAATCCCATGGAGTATTGTGACGGAACAAAATATTCCCACAACTGCCCGAAAAAATCTTGAATGGTTGAGCCCTTTTATTACTGAACATTTAGAGCCTGATATCTGGGATAGCCTACATACAATTTCTTATTATTTTTTAAAAAAACCAGGGATTTCTATCATTAAACTCTGTAAAGAGATTGATATTCAGGAAAAAACTACAGCTGGAACGACCCTACAATATTTAAGAACACTTATAGCAAATCGTTTAATTAAATTTGATATCCAACAGCCATTCCAGAAATTAAAAGGGTCTGACTTAGTGTTTGATTTAGAGGTGTCTTATGTGGCAAATCAATGAGGTCGTTAAATTTGATGAAAGCCACTACCGGATTTTATTCTTTCAATCTGGCGAAATCATATGGATTAATATGGAAGAAGCCAAAGGAGTTCCAACTTTAGTTCTTGAAGAACAACTTTCACAATGGATTGATGAAAAACGCTTATTTAGAAGCTCAGACCCTTGTGAATATCTTAAGTCTATAGAGCCACCCGTAAACTCAGTCGCTTTTGAAAAACGTGCTCAGGCTTACCAAATTATTGAACCAATCGTATATGACACAGGCTGTTTTAATGAAGAGATTAGAGCTAAACGGGTTCGTTTAGTAGAACAGACAAATATCGCAACTAAGGCAACGATATACAAATACCTACGCCGCTATTGGCAAAGAGGCCAAATTCCAAATGCCTTATTGCCAGATTATAGAAACGCTGGTGCACCAGGAAAGCCAAGAACCTTAGCAGGTTCTAAAAAATCGGGAGCAAAGCGTAAATTTGGCAATGGAACAGGTATTAAAATTACGCCAGAAATTGAAAGGCTCTTTCGATTAATAGTTGAATCTGAATTATTAAATGACAAGAAAATTAATATCACATCTGCTCATCGTCAATTTGAGGAACTCTTTGTTCAACATTACCCACATATAAAACAGGCAGATATTCCAACACGTAGACAATTTGACCATTTCTACAAACGTGAATATGAACTTCCACAAAGAATAGAAACCAGAACTCCTGTATTAAGTTTTCAAAAAGATATACGGCCATTAAGTGGAACTGCTACAGCAAATACGCTTGGGCCTGGTAGTCGTTATGAAATTGATGCAACTATTGCCGACATTTATTTAGTTGCTGATGATGATCGAAGCAAGATTATAGGTCGTCCGATCCTATATGTAGTGGTTGACGTTTTCAGCAGAATGGTCGTGGGATTCTATATCGGATTTCATAATCCATCCTATGTTGTTGCCATGCAGGCGATTGTAAATGCTTGCAGTGATAAAGTTAGTTTATGCAAATTGCTTGGAATTGATATCGAGCCAGAACAATGGCCAACCCTAGGTTTACCTGATGCCATTCTTGCTGACCGTGGTGAAATGATGAGTCATCAGGTCGAACGCTTAGTACATGGTTATAATGTTCGTATTGAAAATGCACCTGCTTATCGAGGAGATGCAAAAGGTATTGTTGAACGCTATTTTGGAACATTACAGGCAGAATTCAAACCTTATGCTCCTGGAGTAGTTAAAGGAAATCGTATTCAAAAACATGGCGAAAGTGATTACCGTCTTGATGCGGTTTTACCTATTTCTGCCTTTGCCAAAATGATCATAAAGACAATACTTTATCGTAATCAGTATCATGTATTGGATACTTATGACAGAGATGCAGATTTTCCTCCAGACTTACCGTCTATTCCATTACACATATGGAACTGGGGAATTCAAAATCGTACAGGCCATCTTCGTACTGTAGATCCAGATACATTGCGAATCATGATACTACCTCGCAAGAAAGTTTCCATTTCCACTTCTGGTGTCAATTTATGGGGCCTGTATTACATTGGATCAGAAATACTCAGAGAAGGCTGGTTACATCGTAGTAAAGAAGTCACTCGCCCACAGGATCTCCAAGCGGCCTACGATCCAAGCTGTGTAGATAAGATATATTTATTCCCAAAACATGATAGTACGATCTATTGGGAATGCTCTTTATCAACCAAAAGTCGTCAATTTGCGGGTATGTCATTTTGGCAAGTGTGGGAGATACAAGATCAAGAAAAAAATCTACATGCGATTGAAAAGGATAATAGCAAAGCTGCTCGTAGAGAGCTGGATCAATTTATTCGTGACACCATTGCTGAAGCAAAAAAAATGGCGACCAACTCTGGTGTATCCAATCGCCAGCGTTTATCTGAAATAAAATCGAATAAAAAGTCTGTTCGTGAAAATGAGAAATTATCAAATACTTCCTTAAAACCTGATAAACACCCTAAAGATCAAGGAACCATTATTTCATTTAAGCCAAAACAAGATGAATCAAACTATCCGCAGTTCGTTCCAGGTCTTTTTGATGATGAGGATGATCAGTCATGACAAATCATATAATAAGAAATGCAGAATATCAGGACACAGGTGTTCATGCTTATAAAGACAATCCTTTCATTGAGGCCCTACCACCTATTCAAGAACCATTTGAAGATACAAAAAATCTTATCTCAAAAGTAACGCCTACTCTTGATGATCTAAAGCAAAAAAGAGTCATTCGTGCCCATAATATCCATCAGATCACAGGTTCCTTTTTTCAGCCTTTAGTAATGCATATGTTACTGAGTGAACGTATTTCTCTCATGATTCGTGGAGGGTATGTTGGACGTAATCCAAACACAGGAAAGTTGCAACAACACCTGCAAAATGGTTATGAAAGATTGCAAACACGTGATCTGAATGCCAAACGCTTTGATGAAACTGAATCCACTGCTCATAGCATGGCCATCATTGGCTGTTCAGGTAGTGGTAAAACGACCTCTTTACGAAGAATACTAAACACATATCCTCAAGTCATTTTTCACCCAACATTAAATCGCCATCAGATCGTCTATTTAAAGATAGATTGCTCGCATGATGGTTCACTCAAAGAACTTTGTCTCAATTTTTTCCGAGCAATTGATAAAATCATTGGTTCAAATTATGAGAAAAAGTATGGGATGAAAAGACATGGCGTAGAAACCATGCTTGCCCTCATGGCACAAACAGCCAATATGTTTGCCTTAGGCCTGTTAGTCATTGATGAAATCCAACATTTGAGTCGGGCAAAGTCTGGCGGTTCAGAGAAAATGCTGAACTTCTTTGTCACCATGACCAATACCATTGGTATTCCTGTGCTGTTCGTGGGTACACCTAAAGCTAGAGACATCTTTGATCTTGATCTACGTTCCAGTCGACGTGCTGCTGGTCTGGGATCTATCTTTTGGAATCCAATCCCACAATACCTACCTGATCAGAAGAGTCAAAACCCTGAGTGGATAGCATTTACCAATACACTTTGGAAGTTGCAGTACTTGCAGAAAAGAGACCCTATCTTAAGTGATGAGATTCGAGATACCTGGTTTGATTTGAGCCAAGGTATTCTCGATATTGTAGTAAAACTTTTTATTTTGGCTCAGTTACGTGCCCTCGCAACGGGAGCAGAAACGATTACTGTAGAGCTGCTGAAACGTGTTTATGAAGATGAGCTGAAACTTGTACATCCTATGCTCAGCGCATTACGTTCAGGTATACCTGAAAGAATCGCTCAATTCTCAGATCTTGCTGTACCCGATATGGATAAGAAAATCATCCATCTTATTCAGAAAATCTCCGCATCTACCGTTGAATCCGAAGAAGACCAAGCCTTAAAACAATTGAG
This sequence comes from Acinetobacter sp. AOR18_HL, assembly GCF_027855145.1. NCBI lineage: Bacteria > Pseudomonadati > Pseudomonadota > Gammaproteobacteria > Moraxellales > Moraxellaceae > Acinetobacter > Acinetobacter sp. AOR18_HL. The sequence continues at coordinate 7,886 of NZ_JAKTIG010000059.1, read as the reverse complement.
TAATGATGATCAACGACGTGTATATCTGATGCTAAAAGATGAATTCCCATCAGACTCCATCATCTTTGCCATTCAAAAAATTGTAGCGTTAAAACCTCAAATATCTAGACAACAGCTCTTGGCTGCTATTGTTCAAGCAATGGAGACAGACAATACACCGTCACAGGCACCAGCAACCAAAAAGAAAAACCAACGGATTAGCTTAAAACAATGGAATGAGCTAGAAGATACTGATCTTCGGCATATTTTTTCGATAAACCCAACCAGCCCAGAAAGTATTTATACCCAATTAGACCATCAAGGTTTAATTTTGCAAATGTCAGACCTGTTGTCATAGTATGGGGTAAGAATCATGTGGAATTTTCCAACACCGCTTCCTGATGAGCTGATTTACAGTACCATCGCCCGTGCTGGATTACACCATGGCATTCAAAGTCCAAAACAGTTACTTGATGAGGTTTACCAAGATAGAAAAGTCGTTGCTACCATAGACTTACCCAGTCATTTAAATGCTATCGTACATTTATTAGAGCGAACTGGCTGTTTTAGTTTAATAGACCTGATTTACAAACATACGATGTTTGGCTTATATGCACCTTTTGTTCAGGAGTCCCATCGACAAAAGGCAATCACTTTAATGGCTGAGCAGGCATCTGGCTCTATTCATCTTATGCTTGGTCTGAATGCTTCCAGAGTCCCCAACAACACCAAATTCCACTACTGTCCAATCTGCATACAGCAGCAACGAGAAACTTATGGAGAGTATTTCTGGAATAGAGCCTGGTTTCTACCCAACCTTTCAATCTGCCTGAAACACAATTGTTCACTTCTGTCTCAGGATTATATTCAACAACAGCATCGGCATCTATTCTTGCCCTTATTACCAAATCAAACTCAAGACTCCGCTCATTCCTATTACAAGGAAGACTTCATACTAGGGCAAATGGCTGTGGAGTTATTACAACTCGATCCTCAACCATCGCCAAGCCATGAACAATGGACTAAATTTTATCTGGAAATGGCTGATGCAAAGAATTTCCGTAGAGGGAATCATGTTTGTCATGAGCAAACTTATGAGCAAGTGATTAAAAATTTTAATCTTGGTTATCTTCGTTCTAAGAATTTAAGTATTGACCACCAACAAGATACTTCATGGCTTAAATCTATTTTCAGAAAACACCGCAAAGCCTTTAGTTTCTTGGAACATTGTATTGTCTGGTCTTCATTTATACCCAAAATGTCACCTAAAGAAATTATGCAATATGTCAGCTCTATTTCAGCAACCCCATATTTTGTAAAACGAACTATTTCTACTGATAATATTCCTCCTATAAAAACAGAGGAGATGAGACAAAAATGGCAAGATATCGTACAACTTCATGGTGTAAAGGCTGGCCGTAATATTAAATCAGGTTCGGCAACTTATATGTGGCTATATAGAAACGATCAAAATTGGCTACTGACATTTAATTCAGGACATTTATCACAACCTCAAGCCCGAAAAAATAAAATAAATTGGTCTATCCGTGATTTTTCAATAACCAAAGAATTATTCAAAGTTTTATATCGTTCAAATGATGACTTAGCTTGTCCAAGAATGTCAAAGAGTTGGTTTCTCAATCAGTTATCCAAAGGAAATTCCATTTCCAAACATTTGCAACAACTGCCTTTAAGCTCCAAATTTCTTTCAGCTTATTCTGAAGATACAATGGCTTATCAAATACGGAGAATTACCCATGCCATGATCAGGCTTGGTTATACAGAATCCAGTACTAAAGATAGATGGCGAATATTACGACTTGCAGGATTAAGTAAAGAAAGGATTACTCAAGAAGCCCAAATTTTCCTAAATATAATTTGTGAGAAGAAGACTTATGCACATTAAACGCCTCCCTTTAGATACATTGATTACAGGTATAGGACACCTATTTAGATATAATGATAAACCCTGGTTTATTAATCTGTGGGGAGAGTCTGAAGACTCTAAAGCAAAATATAACACCTCTTTTTCCCACATGCATTTGCTGGCTAAACGTCGAATTATCAACTCCACCAAAAATGAACATAGAAAGTCTGGATTTCACCTAAAATTTAGATGTCCCTTACCAGCAGAGTGGATGTCTTTTGCCCAATCTAAATCAAAATTTCACTTTTTTGGGTTTGATGCTCTGGCAACCTTTTCAAATGAAGCACAAACCGTTAAGCAAGTCCATATTCAATTGCCACAGCTTGAGTTAGCCAGAGCTTTCTTCTTCCAAAATGCTTATCTCACTCGATCTGCGCTTGAGTTGAATGTGCTGGCACAAGACTTTGATATTCAGAGCAAGACTGATCATTACCTAATTAAGGTTCTTCCATCATGTGAAGGTTCACTTGCAACTTCTCATTTTAATAAACCAGGGTTTCGTCGATTCCTTGCATATCTACTTCTAAATAAAAATATAAGAGCTTCATATGAAAGCATCGCTCAACAGTGCCAAGCTTTTGAAAGCATTAATAATACGGTAAGAACATGGAACTTTAGTTTCATTCCACCCAATTTAACAGACGTAAACATCGAGGCACATGGTTATTACGACAGGTTAACCAATACATTTAAGATAGATGAAATCATTGGCTTTTCTGGGCTCTCCACCCATATTGATAAGCCTGTTTATTTTCATCATGATAAATTTTCTAAAGCCTCAAAAAAATCGGGTAATACCAGTACCATACCACCAAAGCCGAATCATGCAGAACCCAAACTGAATGATGAGGAAGAAGCAACGCCTAGTAATAAGCCTACTATTGTAGATGGTCCAACCACTTTACTTGATTTTGATGACCCGTTTGAAACAGGGAAAGTCGCAGATAAAACTGGCTCAAAAAATGCTGTTATCGTGGATGATGCCCAAGAGTATATTGATGAGTTAATTGGTGATGTGAATGCAGATGAGCCAGGAATTGGTGGCACAGTTAAAGCTGGTGATTTTGAGGGTTCTGAGGATCAGACCGATGATGCTCATTTATATCTAGATCGCTTCTCAGCTTTTATAAAGATGCTTTATAAACTTGAAGAAAAGTATGGAATTCAATATTCACTGACTTTAAAAGTTCTACCTGAAGTAGAGGGATTTACCAAACATTTAAAGTCCGATAATAATCCACGCTGTATTGCTGAAGTACATTTTCTGCATCAAGGCCAGCATTTCATTTTACTGGAAGTTGATACATCCGATAATGCAACTCGCCTTTCAACACAATTATTAATAATAAAAGATATGAACTGCTGGGAAGAGGATTATGAAAAAATTCGTAAATTTGTGATTCAAAAAACACTCAATTGGCCGCATAGCTTCATCAAAAAAATAGCAGTTCAGCAAGTCAGATTTAATCACCCCCGTCTTGAAGAACATGGACAACAAATCGCCATTGAAGATTTAGAAAGTTGGGCTAGTCGAATTTATAACAAACTAATTATTTTTGATAACAAATGAGTAAATTATAAATTAAGTAATAACTTCTGAGACCGAACTTCACGTCAAAGTAGATAAAATCAAATAATAAAAATAAGTTAAAAAATATGAAATTAGATTTGTATACATACTATTTGAATAGTATTCAATTTAAGAACAACTCCATACAAAGTCTATTTTGACTAATAGAATATTATTTTAAAGCAACATTTAACTGTCCACTTTCCAATAAATATTTGTCTAAGCCCACAATAAAACACATAAATTTATGTGTTTTACACATTTTATTATTTATAAATTAAATAAATTAATTATTTTATTTAATATTTTAATGTGTTAAAATAATTAAAACATGTGTTGATTGAATTGTATGGATTACATTGAATTTCGACGCCAACTTGGTAAGGCAGGTCTTACGACAGGAGAGTTTGCTGAATTGGTAAAGATGAGCAGTAATGCTGTGACCAATTGCTCAAAAAAAGGGGTTGTACCATCTCATCTAGCAATCATTGCAACGCTTATGGCTGTAATGGCCGATAACAAACTGGATTTCCGTGCAGTTTTTAATGAGATTGAGATAGAACCAAAGAAACCACGTGGTGGTGCCTCTAAAGGAAAATTTGGTGGCAGTAAACAAATAGTTTTACCAATGGAGTAACATCGTGTTAGCTAAAAAAAATGAAATACTCTATCAAGAGAAAGTAATAAATTGCCGCCCTCTATTGAAATGGGCTGGGGGGAAAACTCAACTTTTAACAGAAATTACCCCTAAAATACCAAAGAAATATGGTCGATATATTGAACCCTTTTTTGGTGGTGGAGCCCTCTTTTTTGCTTTAAAGCCAAGCAATGGGATAATTGCAGACAGTAATCCAGAGTTAGTAAATCTCTATCAATCTGTAGCAGATGATGTAGATGGAATTTTAGATCAGTTAAAGCAGTATCAAAATACAGAAGAAGTTTTTTATGCTGTTCGTAGTCAAGATTGGAAAAAACTACCTAATGTAGAAGCTGCTGCAAGAACTATATTTTTAAATCGGACTTGTTTTAATGGACTGTATAGGGTTAACAAAAAGGGACAATTTAATGTTCCTTTCGGAAAGTATAAAAATCCTAAAATAATAGATGAAGAAGCTTTAAGAGCTGCATCAATAATACTAAAAGACACTACTATTATTTGTGGAGATTATAAAGACGTATTAAGGAAACAAGCTCAGCCTGGAGACTTTATATTTTTAGATCCTCCATATTTACCTATTTCTGAATATGCAGATTTCCAACGCTATACCAAAGAGCAATTCTATGAAGAGGATCACACAGAATTGGCTGCCGAAGTCCAGCGCTTACATGAATTGGGTTGTCATATCATCCTAACAAATTCAAACCACCCTTTAGTACATGAACAATATAGAAAATTCCCAATAGAAGTAGTTCAAACTAAACGTTATATTTCATGCAATGGTAAACGACGCACTGGGGAAGATGTTATTGTGACAATTCCACCAAAACCTCGATTTGATATTCGTATAGTTCCTGAAAGCTTATCTGAACAAATAAAATTATATCCTCCTACTCGCTATATGGGTTCTAAGAATAAATTATTATCTGAGATCTGGGGTGTTGCTTCTCAATTTGAGTTTGACACAGCGGTAGATTTATTTTCAGGTTCGGGCATTGTTGGGTATATGTTTAAATCATATGGTAAAACCGTTATTAGTAATGATTACATGACTATGGCATCTGTTTTTGCTAAAGCAATGATTGAGAATAATAATATTGTTTTGACCTCTGAAGAAACCTTATCATTACTTGAATCAAAAGGGCCCAATGATTCATTTGTAGAAACTAAGTTTAAAGACTTATATTTTTCTGATGATGATAATAAATTAATAGATATTCTTAGAGCCAATATTAAAACTATAAAAAATCCATATAAGAAAGCAATTGCTATGTCTGCATTAATGCGTGCTTGCTTGAAGAAACGACCACGAGGTATTTTTACCTATGTTGGCTATCGTTATGACGATGGGCGTAAGGACTTATCAATGTCGTTTCGAGATCAATTTTTAGATGCAGTAAATATGATTAATGCCTCAGTCTTTGATAATGGTCAGCAAAATAAAGCTCGCCTCGGAGATGCGATGACATTAAAGCATCAAGGAAATAAACTCGTTTACATTGACCCACCTTACTATTCACCATTATCAGATAATGAATATGTTCGCCGATATCATTTTGTAGAAGGTTTGGCCCGAGATTGGCAAGGTGTTGAAATACAAGAACATACTGTTACAAAAAAGTTTAAATCGTACCCAACTCCTTTTTCTTCTCGTAAAGGTGCAACGGAAGCCTTTGATCTATTATTTAAGCGGTTCCGTAATGACATACTTATAGTATCTTATTCATCAAATAGTCTACCCACACTAGATGAAATGTTGGCGATTATGTCAAAATATAAGTATCATGTAGAGGTAATCCCAATAGATTATCGTTATTCAATTGGCAACAAAAATGCCAACTCCAGTGATAACAACAAAGTTCAAGAATATTTATTCATAGGGTATTAGACGTGACAGTTATAGATACAAGTAATTTTCTGCAAGCTGATGATATTGAAAAAGTAATGTTAGTTCCCTTTGCCGTACATAATGGACACCATACTGATGATGCTATGGAAAATTATATCGGGGTTGATTCAAATGGACGTCAAGGACGTTACTATAGATTAGCTGCTGAAAAGCTGGGATTAGTCGAGTTAATTAGAAATAACCATACTATTTTGACTCCTATTGGGCAAAATTTTGTTACTTTCAATAAGTCGCAACAAGATCAATATATGGATTCAGCTATTCGGAACTTGCCAGTATTCGCCGCTGCCATCCAGTTTACCCAAAGTCAAACACCTCCTCCATCTCAAAGCCAATTAAAACAGTGGTTTATTAATTTATACCCTGGAGAGCAAAACACAGCTGAACGAAGATTTTATACTTTCATAAACTATTTGCGTTTTTGTGGATTTCAATACTAAGCAAAAATTAAACCCTGTAGTTTATAACTATAATGTTAAATGAAAAAATAAAGTCTTGAACTAAGTTTAAGACTTTAATGTAAAAATTTAATTTTATGAAATTTTTAACTTATTGATTTTATTAGACCACAAGTTTACAACTTTATTGTTCAAACACAGCCATAAAGGGTGTAGATCGCTTCTGTTGATTAGAAAGCCCGATATGTAACGCATACCGGGCTTTTTTATTGCCTGATCAAAGGATTGATAAAAAAATGGAAAGCAATGCTAGATGGGTAGTCGAAGTCAGTTTCTAGTTTAATAATTAAAATATTGTGATATTAGAGGTTGATACTTCTGATAATAAGAAACCACTTCCACTCGTGTTTTATCGCTTAAAAAATAGGAAATACCTGATTATAAATTAAAAGGATGGATGGGGTTTTTAACTAATATCACTCTAAATTATATTACTAATCAATCAACCACAGTTTAAAAATTAAAGAATTTAAGTTTAAGCAAACAAGATATTTATGGTCCGTATCGCACTGAAAAATAATAAAAAATAAAAATATATTTATAGTATTAATATTCAAATCTATTTTGGTAAAAGAAACCTTAAAAACTCTTTTACGTCTCTTGACCTAATATTATAAATGGTAGAAAAATTGAAAAATACGGCCTCAACACATCTGTTTTTAAAATTATATAAATTTTTCAGCGTATCTTCTCTTATTTTAAAAGACATCTAACAAACATTAAGTTATTATCATATAACAAGAAAAAGTATCCATATTAGATACGTACCTCATAATTCTGATTATTTAAGGTTTAATATGTCTGTAAAATCTTTTAACTTTAGAGCTAGAGCTCGTACTATTGAGCACTTAGGTAAAGGACAAATTGCAGACTGCCCCACGGCTGTTAGTGAGCTTTGGAAAAATGCTTATGATGCTTATGCAAGAGATGTTGCATTATTTACTGTAGATGCCGATTATCCTTGCGGTGCATTAATCGATAATGGTTGTGGTATGTCACCAGAGCAAATTATTGATAACTGGCTAATTGTTGGTACTGAATCAAAAAGTAAGAAAAAAGCTCTAAGTGATGAAGATCGTTTTGGCATTCCAGTTCGCCAAACGCAGGGGGAAAAAGGTATTGGACGACTCTCTGCAGCATTTTTAGGAAATGTAACTTTCCTTGTTACTAAGAAAATTAGCGGCTCTTTTACTTCTCTCCTCGTAGATTGGAGATTATTTGAAAATCCATATCTTTCATTTGAAGATATTAGCATTCCATTCTTGGAGTTTGATACGATTGATGAAATCACGGCGAATTCAAACATGAGGTGCGACAGTTTGAAAAGTCTTATGATAATCAACAAGCTGAGCAAATTTCTCTAATGGTGTAAGCCAATCTAACGC
>NZ_JAKTIG010000058.1:0-135167 GCF_027855145.1 Acinetobacter sp. AOR18_HL | reverse complement strand
TTTCTAGGACGAGTATTCAGTGACATGGCAACTTGATTTAAATAATGCTGATCTGCCTGATTTAAATCAATCCCTTTAGGTAAATATTGCCTAATTAAACCATTCATATTTTCGCATGTGCCTTTTTGCCAAGGTGAATGTGGGTCACAGAAATATACATCTATGCCTAAATCTTCTTCGAGTATTTTATGTTCTGACATCTCGCGTCCACGGTCATAGGTCAACGTTTTACGCAGTTCTGCAGGTAAATATTTCAGAGCTTCAGTTAAAGCCTTGCGCACTGATTCTGCCTTTGCATCAGGTAATGTTGCCAAGATACAGAGCCGTGTATTTCGTTCAATAAGTGTTGCTATCGAACTTTTATTGTCTTTACCTTTAATTAAATCAGCTTCCCAATGACCCGGTATTTTTCTTTCTTGAACTTCGGCTGGGCGCTCATGAATAGTTTTAATATCCTGTAATATAGAATCTTTTTTAGGTTCACCGTTAGCTTTTCGCTTTTTATTTTCATGACGCAGACAGGATAATAAGTCTTTTTTCAACTCACCCTTGGGTAATGCTCGTATCGTTGAATAAATCGTTGTATGGCTTACATTCATTGTTTGATCCAAATCAGGAAATGTCTTTAAACGCTTTGCTATTTGCTGAGGAGACCATAAACAACGGATCGCTTCAACAATAAATTTCCAGAGGATTGAATCGATTTTGAGTTTTCTGTGACCACGTCTACGTCTAGCGAAGGTGTTATCAGAAGCATATCGAGCTTGATAAACGTCATTGATGCTATTTCTTTTAAGCTCACGATAGATCGTACTAGGATGTCTTTTAATGAGTTCAGCAAATTTTCTGGCTGAAAAGCCTTCTTTTCTTGACTCAAGCATTAATGCAGTACGATCTTCAAAGTTAAGATGATGGTATGACAATTTTATATACTCCATAAACCCTTTAAATTAATTAGGTGGTTTATGTCGCACTTCAAGTTTTACTCTGCCGTAACTTAGAAAATTACTCTCATAGTCGAATTGTACTTAGCCAAAATGCTGCTAAAGAAGTCTGGCCAACTATATTGCAATGGATAGATAAGGATTCATAAGTAGCTTTTTAAGCCATTTATATTAAAAATAATTTTCTAGTTTATTGAATATAAATAATCTTTAAAATTTTAAAAGAATGTACTGATACTTTAAAATTTTAAAAGAATGTACTGATACTTTAAATATAAAAAACGCCCCCAAAAGGGCGCTTTTTCAATTCATTGGATCTTAACTTTTACTTAGCTAACAAATTTTCCAAAATTTGCTCATAAATATCAGTTAATGGATCAAGGTCTTGTACATCAACATGTTCGTTAATTTGATGAATTGTTGCGTTCAGAACACCTAATTCCAATACCTGTGCGCCTGTTGGAGCAATAAAACGGCCATCAGAAGTACCACCACTCGTTGAAAGCTCAGTTTCAGTACCCGTTACGTTCAAAATAGCAGTTTGCGCTGCATTAACGAGTTCACCCACAGGTGTTAGGAATGGTAAACCAGAAAGATTCCAAACGATTTCATACTGTAAACCGTGTTTATCTAAAATCTCATGCACACGTTGTTTAAGTTGTTCTGCTGTTACTTCTGTTGAATAACGGAAGTTAAAAGTAACTTCTAGTGCACCAGGAATAACATTTGTTGCGCCAGTGCCAGCATGAATATTTGAAATCTGAAATGATGTTGCTGGGAAATATTCATTTCCATTATCCCAAACAGTTTGGCATAACTCTGCTAAAGCTGGTGATGCTTCATGAATCGGATTACGCGCCAAATGTGGGTAAGCCACATGACCTTGCTTACCTTGAACTTTTAATACGGCATTAAGTGAACCACGACGACCATTTTTAACAATGTCACCCAATTTATGAGTACTTGAAGGTTCGCCTACCAAACACCATGTCATCTTTTCGTTACGTTTTTCAAGAGTCTCAATCACTTTAACCGTACCGTTAATAGCAGGGCCTTCTTCATCAGAAGTAATTAAAAAAGCAATTGAACCTTTATGATCAGGATGTTTTGCGACAAAACGCTCAGATGCAACGACCATCGCTGCAAGTGCTGTTTTCATATCGGCCGAACCACGACCATATAATTTTCCATCGCGAATTTCAGGTGCAAACGGATCTGAATTCCATGCTTCTAACTTACCTGTCGGAACTACGTCAGTATGGCCGGCAAAACAAAATACAGGTTCTTCAGTTCCGCGACGCGCCCAAAGATTGTCAACTTCACCAAAACGCATCGGTTCAATATGAAAACCAATTTTGGCTAAACGGTCTGCCATGATGGTTTGGCATGTATGATCAATAGGAGTAACAGAAGGTTGTTGTAACAGTTCTAAGCTAAGCGAGAGAGTGTCTGAATGGTTCATACCGAAAATTGCGTGCTGATCAGGTGAAATATAGTCCGATATAATAGGCGAATCTCTAGATGATGGGTACGTAAAAATAAAAAAACCTTATCGGAATGATAAGGTTTTTGAAGTAACAACTCTAACTTACATTTTATCTTGTGTTTTTTCAGCAGTATTTGTTACAGCATCACCTGCTTTAGAAACATCTTGCCCAAAACCTTTAAACGTATTACACCCTGTTAAAATAACAGCAACCATTACAGACGCAGCTAAAACTTTTTTCATCATTTTCTCCGTTTAAATTTAATAATGAAGTAAATTTAGATTAAAAAACAAACGGAAAAAGAAACATGACTGTTTAATAGTAAAAACGTTATAAAATGTTTCTAGAACCTTAAAACTTATTGTTAATTAGCTTAATTTTTGCAGTTGAGGCTTGATGTTTAAGTACGAAGGATGTCTAAACATATAAAACAAAACCTCTTCACTATTTTTACAATATAAACCGTCTGTCCACCAATGTGCTGGATTTGAAGTCTGCTCTTTATTTGGACACAACCATTCGTGTCTTTCCAATCGATAAAAAGAAGAATGTGGAATGGTAGTACCCCAATATCCCAAACGACGCTTTAAATTTATCCAATCTGGTAGCGACTTTTGAAAATTTAGTTGAAGTGGTAGGTAGAGTTGTCCTTTTAAAACCGCAAAACGTTGTTGAATCTTAAAATTTAATGCCTCAGAAAATTGAAATTGCTTATTCGTAAAATGATAAAGTTTCTTGCTTAAAGTATCTTGACGGTTTAATCCAATCCATTGTTCTAAATGTAAGTCTGCCTCGCCCAAATAATATTTTAACGCGACCTCCCAATGTTCAATTTGTTGAGTTTTTTTATTTAAAATTAAAAAATCCAGTTCACCTAAAGTTTTTGCTCCATCAATTTTTTGAATACTATGGCCTAACAGCTGGTAAGGATGATAATTATCCTCTTGTAGCCAGAACCAAAGTAAATTCTCAAAGCGTAAACCTAAGCGTGTACTTTTAAGTTGAGATAAAAACTCGATTAAAGGCTCTGGTGACTGATCGAGCTCTTTTAATCGTGGTAAATAATTTTGGAAATGCTCTTCCCATACTTCGGTTGGGTGCAGCTTAAAGTCATGTTGTATAGAAAAACTTTTTGGTAATTGGCAAAGTAAATTTGGACTAGCGATACAAAAAGCCAGCTGTCGCACGATAGGATGTTGGAATTGAAGCCATGGTTCGAAATAGGAAGTTTTCACTGAGGCAATATTCATATATTTAATACTCGAAGTAATTCATCCTAATTTCATAAGGGATCAACAAACAATATTAGAAAAACACTTTATACTAACGCTAACAGCAGGTTAAGGTTTATATATGCGAACATTGTTCTGGCGCTCTTTGGTCGTGATTTTTATCACGCTAGGCATTATTGGAGCAATTTTACCAGGTATGCCCACAACAGTGTTTTTGATTCTGGCTGCATGGGCAGCTTCAAAGGGATGGCCACAAATGGATGATTGGTTATTAAACCATCCCAAATACGGCCCAACATTACGTGATTGGCGAGCCAATGGTACAGTACCACGTAAAGCCAAATGGATTGCAAGCATAATGATGGCAATCAGTGGCCTTATAATGCTATTTACTTCAGCACCGCTTTGGGTCAAGGTTTTTACTGATACTACCATGTTCATCGTTGCAGTTTGGTTATGGCTACGCCCTGAGCCAAAATTAAAAGATTGATAATCTTTTAATTTTGGCGCAAGACAAGCAGTGAAACTGCGCGTAGATAAGAGAAGATTGATAATCTTTTAATTTTGGCGCAAGACAAGCAGTGAAACTGCGCGTAGATAAGAGAAGATTGATAATCTTTTAATTTTGGCGCAAGACAAGCAGTGAAACTGCGCGTAGATAAGAGAAGATTGATAATCTTTTAATTTTGGCGCAAGACAAGTTCTTCATATAAATTTTTACTTAAACTCAAAGTATTTGAGTTGATATAAGAGAATAAGTTCAATGTCTCAATTTAAGCTCGAAGATGCAGATGTCCTCATCGATTTAGCAAATCAAACATTAACTTTGCCTAAACATAATAAGTTTTATGTCATTTCTACCGGAAAGAACGGAATCGGTGAGCAAGAGAATACTGGTAGGACTCCACGTGGATGGCATAGGGTTGCAAAAAAAATTGGTGCACAATCTCCTCAAAATGCGGTTTTTATTGCACGTAAGCCAACAGGGGAGGTGTATAGCAGTGAACTAGCAGTACAATTCCCTGAACGAGATTGGATATTGTCACGTATTCTTTGGTTAGATGGCTTAGAAGAAGGCTTTAATAAAGGCGAAGGTCACGACACCATGCAGCGTTATATCTATATTCATGGCACACCTGATAAAGAACCGATGGGTGTTCCCATGTCACATGGATGTATTCGAATGCGTAATGAAGAAATCATTGAGTTGTTTGATTTAGTCGCTGAAGATGCATTGGTTTATTTGTCTGAGCAATCTTTAACCTAAAATAAGATTTTAAAAATTCTTATTTAATTAGCTGAATGATCAAAATATTAAAATAAGTGCTTAAATAAAATACAAAAAATTGTTTTTTACTTAATAATGACTTATTTTTAATCATTCATTCGCATTTTTTTGAAAAGTTGTCGAAAAGCGTTTGACACCTGTTAAAGATTCTCTATAATGCACCTCACAAACGATGAAGACGTTAAGGGCGCTTAGCTCAGTTGGTAGAGCGTCTGCCTTACAAGCAGAATGTCGGCGGTTCGATCCCGTCAGCGCCCACCAAGCCTTTACGTTAAGCTCTCAAGTGCAGCGGTAGTTCAGTTGGTTAGAATACCGGCCTGTCACGCCGGGGGTCGCGGGTTCGAGCCCCGTCCGCTGCGCCACTTAAGACTTAACATCGTTTACCCCACAATTGCGATATTGTGAAAGTGCAGCGGTAGTTCAGTTGGTTAGAATACCGGCCTGTCACGCCGGGGGTCGCGGGTTCGAGCCCCGTCCGCTGCGCCACTTTTCAGTTCGGGTTGTGTTTGGAAGATGATTTAAGATGTAAAAATTTTAAATCGAAAAATTAATAATTTATTAGTTTTTTCTTCTTGGGGCGCTTAGCTCAGTTGGTAGAGCGTCTGCCTTACAAGCAGAATGTCGGCGGTTCGATCCCGTCAGCGCCCACCATATATGTGACCATACTTTATTTTAAAGTATTGTAGTGCAGCGGTAGTTCAGTTGGTTAGAATACCGGCCTGTCACGCCGGGGGTCGCGGGTTCGAGCCCCGTCCGCTGCGCCATTCTCTTGATTCCCTTGTCTAGAGAATGTAGAGTATAAAGATACATTCGCTATCTTTTCTCATTAAGGGCGCTTAGCTCAGTTGGTAGAGCGTCTGCCTTACAAGCAGAATGTCGGCGGTTCGATCCCGTCAGCGCCCACCATAATTTATATCAGAAATTTAAATTCCCTAAATTCATATTCATCTATAAATATCTTATACTTACATGTAAATTTATTTACTACGTGACTCAGTGTAGATACAACGTTTCTATTCTAAAATTAAAGTCCTTATACCTTTAAGTTATTCTTTTTATTGATCGCTAGTTCTTAATTTTTTAGCATTAGTGTTTTTTTACTCTTGCTGTTGATGGGCTTCCTCCTCCTTATTAAATTTCTTTATTAGTGGCTAAAGATAAGAATCTAACTTGCAATTTATGATCTTCAGCTTAGATCAACTCTGTATTTGTACCGATCACTAATATTTTCACAAATAAAAAAACTGCTATTTTTTAAATAGCAGTTTTTTTTATTAAATTATTTTTAATATTCGTTTAAAAGCCATCCACTTGCATATGCGAAATATTCACGTAACCATGCATTGTAGCGAGTAGCTAATGGTGTCTCGGCCGCTATCCCATAAACTTGGGTATAGCCCTGTTTTTTTGCAATTGCTATTGCTCGAGGAATATGAAAATCACTTGTCACAATAGCGATTGGCTGGTCTAAGGTAATGTGGTGCTGTTCTAATAAGGGTTTACTATTTTTTAAGTTAAGCTCTGTGCTGGTGCTTTTATCTTCAAGGATCATTTGATCTCTTGCGATATGATACTTTTGTTCAAGATAACGAGACATAACCAATGCTTCGCTTTCTTTTTCTGAAAAATCAAGACCACCTGTTAGAACAATCTGTGCTTGCTGCTGTTTTAGGGCTAGAGGGGCGGCCGTATCTAAACGTTTTGCAAGAATTGTGGATGGCTGACCATTCTCAACACCGCTTCCTAAGACAATAATTGCTTTTACTGGAGGAATATTATTTGAAGTATCTTTATTTTCTTTAATAAAGCTAAAAAAATAGCCTAAGCCAATTAACCATATCCAGAAGCATAACCATCCAAAACGCCAAAGTGTGTGTAAGCGATAGTGATAGAAGAAAAAGCGTTCTAAATGATAATAAAATAAGGAATATAGGCAGAGGAAAGCACCTAAAATTAAAGGAATAACGGTGCCTACATTAATTTTATTGAGACAAATTAGAACTAATCCATCTAGAAATAAAATCGAACCAATGATTGCTAGGAAAATACGGATCCACTTACTGACTTGCATTGTGCTTAGAGTTGCAATTTAAATTGCAGACAGTGTATGCAAAATCATTCTGAATGCAATAAAAAACCGAGTAAAGCATTTAAGCTATTACTCGGTTTTAGTTTTTATTGATCTTTAATAAACATCACGGCGGTAACGGCCTTGTTGTCTTAAATCATCTACCTGTTCTTCACCCAGAATTTCGATAAGTGCTTGATCGACTCCACTTGCCATACCATCAATACTACCGCATACATACAGAACAGCACCCCGTTCTACCCAGCTTACTAATTCTGCTGCATTCTGACGGATTACATCTTGAACATACATGCGTTGTTCTTGATCTCTCGAAAAAGCTAAATCGAGGCGTTTTAACATTCCTGTGGTTTTCCATGCCTCAATAGTTGATTCATAGAAGAAATCACATGCTCTTTGACGTTCACCAAAGATTAACCAGTTTTCCGTGTAATCATGACGCGTACGGGTGTGTAATAGGCTCATTAAGCCAGCAATACCTGTTCCATTACCAATACAAATAATAGGGCGGTTATCATCAATAAGATGGAATGATTCATTGGTACGAATACGCAAAGCAATTTCATTATTAACTTGCGTATGTTGAGTCAGCCAACCCGAACCTAAACCTAAGTTACCAGACGCATCATATTGTTGACGAACAACTAAGCGAAGGACTTGCTGAGACGGAATGCTCGCAATCGAATACTCTCGCGTTGGTAGAGTAGGGAGCTGCTCTAATAAATGATCCAGATTGGCAAATGGTTCAATTTCACCAGTTAAATCTTTATTCCAAAGTGCTTTTTCAATTGAAAACTGTAATGAATCAACTTTTGAATTTTTAAGAATATGATGCTTTTGCAAAAAAGCATGAATACGTTCAGGACTATTACCAGGCTGGATTTCAGCAATATCTCCCGCTTGCCATATCGCCTCATGATTTGCTTTAAGTTCGATATTATAAGCAGGCTGACCTAAGCTATTTGGATTGAGTAAATCACGTTGCTGCAATGTCCAACTATCAAATACTTTTTCCAGATTTACCGCATGCAAATCTAATTTGGTTGCTTTAGCGAGAGATTGATTCCAATTTTGAATATCCGATGGGTTTGCATTATCAACTTCAATTGTATTGAAGAGAGCATGGGCACCATTTGCTTTAAGCCAAGCATCTACTTCATGACCGAAACTACAGTAAGTGTCTGGATATTCTTTAGAGCCCAGCGCTAGAACAGCATAGTTGATGTGCTTAAGATCCACATTCAATTTTAAAAGTTTTTTAGCAAAGCTTGTAGCAAGATCAGGAGCATCACCAGTACCGTAAGTACTGATCACGAATAAGACCTGTTGATGTTGCTCTAAATCAGTTTGTGTTAGCTGCTGTACAGGTTTTACCTGAACAGGTTGATGAGCCTCCTGTAAACTTGTTGCCGTGCTCCAAGCGAGTTGTTCAGCTACGCCGGTTTGAGTTGCATAAGTAATAAGCCAAGGCTTTGCATTTGGATCAATGTATTGTCCTGCTAAAGACTGACGAGCCGCCTGTGTTAATTTTTTCTGTTTACGGCGTTTAAGATACAGCATCCACCCAGTAACCAAGAACAAAGGCATTGCTAGAGAAGCAAGCATTGCAACGAATTGATAAATTGGTCCAAAGAAGCTACCGCGGTGTACGGGTAACATGCTGCTCATAATCTTTTGATTAAGCTTTTTGTCTTCGTAAAGCTCCATCTTTTCGATGTTGCCAGTTTGATAATTATAGATGGCTTGGTTACGTGCCCGTTCGTGTTGTGGGGTAGCATCGACAAAGCTTAACTCAATTTTTCCATCATCTTTTTTCGGTAAGCTTAATGTTAGAGTCGAATAATCACGTCCAACCTGACTATTGAAGCCACTCCATGTTTGATTAAGTGCTGTAATGAGTTGAGTATTATCTAATTGAGGCTCTGATTTTTTATCATTATTACGGTCAGATTGTTTACCTTGCTGCATTCCACGATTTTGATTTTGAGGAGCAGCGCCATGATCTTGTCGTTTAGGCTGTTCAACTCCCATCACTTTGAACATGCCACTACGCCACCAATCATAAGACCAATATAGTCCTGTACATGCGAAAAGAAGATAAAAAACAATGACCCATGTGCCGACAACAGCATGTAGATCCCAAATAAAATTCCGGCCTTTGAGTTTCGGTTTAACAGCAAGCCATTGATGAGCAGAGTGCTTTTTAGGCCAACGTAAATATAACCCACTGAGTACGAAGTAAATTAGCATGAGTGCGCAGGCACCAGTAATTTGTTTACCAACTTCACCTGCTGTTAAATTACGATGAATTTGTTGTATGAGTAACAACAACTTTCGGCCTTTAACATCTGGAAGAATCTCAGCGTTATAAGGATTCACCATCATATTATAGCCACGGCGTTCACCTTCTTTTTCAATATTTACAATAGAAGAAGAGGTTGGGTCCTTGGCGATCGTAATGCTATTAATTTTGATTTCAGGTTGGGTTGTATTGAAATGTTGATATAGCTGAGCAGGAGTTAATTTTGGAGTGTTTTCAGCTTGTACAACATAACTATCAGAATTCACCCATTTTAAAATTTGTTGGTCATAAGAATAAATTGCACCTGTAACACCCATAATGGATAAGATTAGGCCAGCAGTAATACCCAGAAACCAATGAATTTGAAATAAAATTTTTTTAAACATGGTCGAAAATGTAAATATGATGGAGATCTTGTAACGAAGTATAGCCGAAGATTGGGGAGATAATATGGATTTTGGAGATAATATTAATTTTCATTATCATTTATTTTTAGCTTAATAAAAAACCTCCATGAGGAGGCTTTTTATAAAATCTAGAATTACAAGGTTTTTGGTTCGCCTACAGATTCTTTTAAGTGTGTGCGAATTGTGTTGAACGAGAAGTTTTTAGAATCCATGCGCTTAGGTAGGATATAAGCACCTTGTTGTTCTTGGCCTTTTGGATCTTTTACTTTGAAATTGACCAAAATAAAATCAGGTGTATTGTACCATTCGTAGATATTTTTCCATCCAATAGTACCTACGCCTTCTTGTAAGCCCATTTGTTGACGCATCACAATACCATGAGGCTGCACACCTAAACGAATACCTTTGATTTCCTGTACCGGAAATTCATTCATTTTGCGTTTAACGTACCATTCTAATCCGTATTTACGACCAAGGTAATAAAGTACTACAGCAACAATAGCAACCCAGCAAAAAACAGTAGAGTAGTTCTTAATAAAAATAAGACCTAATATAGCTAGGGCTAAAACGACACCCATAATTGCCCAAATTTTTGTGCTGATTTTATTGGTGCTGCGCCAGATAAGAAGCTGTGCATTACGTTGTTCAGCTTCTGACACGTCATAGGGAACAGGCTGAAGCGTATAAGCGTATAAAGTTTTCGCGGTCATAGTGCAAATAACAAATTGTAAACTGTTTTAAGTTTAGCATTAATTGGCATAAGTCAGGAAAGGATATTATGCCAATTTCATACTAATTTCCGACTCAAATTTATAACGATGCAAGCTCGCTGGCATCATTATCAAGATCATGACTTAGGCGTTGTTTTAGCATACTAAAACGGTTCAATACACCAAGCATGAGTGATAGCTGCTGTAAAATAATGAGTGATTTCTGGTCCTCTTCATTATTTTGACTCAAACGTTGACGTATCGTCTGGAGCATATTTTGTGCTGTAAGATCAGGCATCTCATCTCTTAATAATGCACCCTGAATATCATCTAGCGCTTGGTCTAAGAGTTTAAGAACAGCTTGATCTTGAATGCTTTCTCGATGTGCTCCAAGTGCGGCGATATAACTTAAAAATGTATGGTTTAAACATAAAAATTCAAAGATATCCGACTTACGGGTAGGGTCAAAGTCTGGCTCTGTTGCTAAAGTTGAAATAAGTGAAGCAACCTCGGCATCTGTATTATGAGCAGCTCGTCTTACAATACGGTAATTCAACGCATGATTGCGGCCTTCATGATATTGTTTAACAACTTCAGCTAAATAATTGCATTGAGCTTGTAATGAACGTCTGATGTTGCGAGGTAAGCGTCGGAATTTCCAGTCAGGCCAAATAAATGTCACCCCAAACCAAGCTAGGGCACATCCAATTAAAGTATCTACAAATCGCGGAATAGCAGCAGCCATTGCCGAGCCATCTAGATTAAAGTTAATTAATGCCAAAATTGTAATAAATGCGGTTGCTTGAGCATATTGCTTACTGCGTAACTCAAAAAACAGTACCCCGCTCAAGATCAACATTAATAGTTGTCCTTCGACGGAAGGCACGAGAAATACAATGGTAAGACCAACAATAATTCCGACTAATGTTCCGACAATTCGTAAGCGTAAGCGACGTTTGGTTGCGTTGAAGTTAGGTTGGCTTACAAATAGGGCTGTAAGCATAATCCAATAGCCGTACTCGATATTGGTCATTTGAATCAGCACATACCCAATAAAAAGAACGATTGAGACGCGAATTGCATGGCGGAAAAGTACAGATTCAGGAGTTAAATTTTGCTTTATTCGGATGACAATATCGTTCCATCCTTGTAAATCATCATCTTTAAGCTGGTTCTCTGCTTGTTTAACTTTATCAGACTGAATGTGTTGTTCCGTTTCTAAGTTGAGTAACTGAGAGTCGATAGATTTTAAATTTTGGTATAAAGCGAAGAGAGCATTTACCCATAACAGATCATAATGCTGATCACGTCTTAGTTTCTCTAAAGATAGTCTTAAGTTCTCAAAACTCTGCTTGAAGCGTTTGTTATGGTTATAAGGTTTGCGTTGTAAAATACATTCGTTTAACTCTTGGCAAGCTTTGCCTTGAACCGCCAAAATTCGTTGAAATCTAAATAAAATATCACTGTGCTGAAAAATTTTGGCTAACTTTTGATAGTCGATATGGGCTGAGTCAGCACGCTCATGAATGTCTTGAGCGACAAAATAATAATGTAAGCTTCGGCGTGTATCTTTTTGCCCACGGTCACCTTTTAAACGAGTCAATAAAGCTGTTTTTAAGTCATTAAAAATCGTAATTAACTTACCATTTTCTAATGACAGCTCAATCATACTTTGCTGATAGCTGGCAGGAGTCATATCTACATCAAATAAATTTGATTTTGCAAATAGAAAATCACCTAGAGATGCATAAGACGCTGCGAGTTTATCTTGAAGTTGGCGAACCGGAAATAGTAAAAAGCTAATAGTAGCAATGAGGCCATACCACGCAGCACCTGCAACTAAAAGAGCAGGTTGAATATACCAGTGATCAAAAAGGTGAACACCCAACATGGTGTAGACCGAAACAACCAAACAGCCATAAGAAATAGTGGCGTAACGACGTCCTAATGAACCTAGTAAAATCCAGCCAATACATGAGGCAATCAACCCTAAAGCAAAAGCCATTGGGTAGGGGAAAAGTAGTTGTACCGAAGCTGCGGTAACGAAGAACCCAATATAAGTATAAATTAGGTTCATGATTCGCACGGAAAAGCGATCATCAATATCACTCAAACCTGCTGCGACTACACCTAAAGTGAGTGGAATAGTTGCTAATTGATAGCCTAAAAAATAAGGCACGAAAGCAGTTCCTGAAAAGGCTATCAGCATTCGCACGTTATACATAAATGTTGTGTTATAAGTCGCTCTTTTTAGGCGTTTAAACCAAGATTTCAAATGAAGTCCTTGCTGATCAACCTGAGTGATAAAGGATTTGTGTATTTCTACACCAATGTTGCACAAATCATACGATAGACAGTGTAAGCTTGTCTGTATGCAAATGAGTGAAAAATGAAATATCGTTATGTCTGAACAAACAGCCCAGCGTCAATACTCTATTGGCTGGATTATGTTGCTCGCTTTACTTACGGCTTTAGGGCCGTTATCCATTGATATGTACTTACCTGCGTTACCACAAATGGCCCATGATTTTGGGGTAAGTACGCAAATGGTGGCAAATACACTACCAGCTTATTTTTTTGGTTTAGCCATTGGGCAGTTGGTTTATGGTCCTTTAAGCGATCGTATCGGTAGAAAGAAACCACTTTACTTTGGCCTCGCGCTTTATGCAGTCGCAAGCTTATTTTGTGTAATGGCTACTAATGAATGGAGCTTGATTGCGGCCCGTATTTTACAAGCTTTAGGTGGTTGTGTTGGCGTAGTCATGGCTCGTGCAGCAATACGCGATAAATTGGATGTTCAAGGCTCTGCACAAGCTTTCTCAAGCATGATGATTGTCATGGGACTTGCACCAATTTTGGCTCCTATGATCGGAGCATGGATTTTAATTTGGTTTCCGTGGCAGGCTATTTTTATTGCGCTTTCAATTGTGGGTGCGCTGTGTTGGCTGTGCGTACATTTCTTTTTTAAAGAAACTTTGGCAAATGATAAAAGGCTTAAGCTATCGCTCTATCAAGTGGTGACTTTATATGGAGCTATTTTCAAAGATGCGAGTTTCCGCTTACCTATGTTTGCAGGCTGTTTAACGGGGGCAGCATTATTTTGCTATATCAGCTCAGCACCTGCAGTGTTTATGGACCAGTACGGACTTAATCAGCAAGAGTTTGCTTACGTATTTGGACTAAATGCTTTTGGCATCATGTTAATGTCCTCTTTAAACAAGCACTTAACAACACGTGTTGAAATTACCAAACGCTTAAAATCGGGTTCACTTGTGCAAGTGACTGGAGCCCTCATTGTATTTATTGCGGGTTTAATCCCTGCAGCGCCTTTATGGCTGGTTATGGTAGGGTTATTTTTAGCTATTTCAGGCATTGGTTTAACAGGCCCAAATGCAATGGCGTTAGCAATGTCCAAACAAGGTGCTCGCGCTGGGACAGCAAGTGCAATTATGGGAAGTATGCAATTCGCTTGTGGCCTTTTAGGTGGCGTGATTCTTAACTTCCTGATTTGGTCCGCATCGCTCAATATGGGCGTAATGATGGTGTTATTTACACTAAGTGGTTTTATTGTCGTGTTGAAAGCGACACAACAGGTCAAAACCAAGCCATTCTCATAGCTTTTAGAGAATGGCCACTTATAGCTTATTCGTCTAGAAAAACTGTGAAATTTTCAACAGGTTCTCTAGGCGTAATAAAGGTATTTACAATGTGGTTAGGATCGGCATGACCTAATGCAATTGCACATACCAGTTCTTCGTCATCTGATGCACCTACTATATCTAAAACAATAGGGTGAAAATGATTCCAAGCTGCTTGTGGGCATGTATCTAAACCACGTGCCTTGGCAGCGACCATCACGTTTTGGATCATCATTGCGATATCCATTTTAGAACCGATTCCCATCGTTTTATTTACGGTAAAGAAAAGGCCGACTGGTGCATCAAACAATTTAAAATTACGTAGCTGCTGTTCAGCCATTTTTTCTTTTTCACCCTTTTTGATTTCGAGTAAACCGTAGAGTCCCCAACCATTCTCGCGGCGGCGGTCAATAAAAGGAGATATCCATTTTTCAGGATAATAGGCAAAAGTTTCTTTATATCGTTCTGCAAGTTCAGGATTTTTTGAAACTTCAATTTGTGCAGCACAGACACGTTCAACCATTTCATCACGCTTTTTACCTGTGACCACATAGACTTTCCATGGTTGGGTGTTCGTTCCAGAAGGTGCTCGACTTGCGACTCGTAATATATCTTTAATGACTTCTGGCTCAATTGGAGTATTTAAAAAAGCGCGGACAGAATGTCGAGAAGTGATAGCTTCATCAACGAGACGAACTTGTTCCAGATTCATGCGTACTCCTATATCTTTTCTTAAATACTTAATACTTTTTTGAAGTTTAATTTCATGTTTTGAAAGTAATTCATTTATAAGCAAAAAATATTAGAAAAGGGATATCCTTAAAGATATGATGATGTGTTTAGTTTGGATATAATGTCTAATTAACTCTAATGTGAATATGCCACTTTAGATCTAAATAGACAAAAAAGTATGATGTTTTTGACTATAAAAATAAATTTATAGCATCAGTTGGATTAAAAATCACTCAATTGAAAAAAAGGTATAATATGTTTAAAAACAGTACAAAACAGATGATTTTGAATAAAAAATAATCGGAAATAACATAAATTTTTAATGAAAAACATACACAAAATTTTAAATTTCTGCATAATACCGACTTTTTTACGCAGGTATGATTTCTCCATACTCATGTTAGGAAAGAAATGGCTGCATACAAAATCCCTTTACAAAAAGGATTTGAATGTAGAAATGGAGAAATACACGAGGAATAAGGAGCTTTACATGAGTTTACCGCTCATCAACAAGCAGTTCATGAAACAAGGATTGGCGATTACCATTGCAACCATGAAAATGAACGTAACTCACGCAACTACTGAGCCACAAGAAATACAACAGCTTGGTACAGATCTAAATGCACTCTTCTCCAATCAGAGGGAAAAGGGCGCAGATAGCCGCGTCATGGCGATGGCTCGTTACAGTCTTTGAAATTCATATCCATTTTAGACATTCGCTCTCAAGTATATGTAAATATGCTTATTGGCTTAAATCCAGATTTTTATAACTCGATTAATTGATGGGAATCATTAAACGAGCTGATTTAGCGGTGGTCATTTGTTAGTTTCCAAGTTTGTAGCCGAGTCGATGCATTCTGTTCTCCCAAATGGGAATATGTTCAGTGGTGCGATGAATTCATTTTATCTGAAGGGTGCTTTCTCTCATGCGACCTTCAAAGGCTTAGTGCTGGGCATTATGTTGCTTAAACTTGTGACGTTAATTGCTATTCAAGTGACATTAAAAGTTTTTCCTTAAATGTACTGAAGAAGTCCCTATTTTGAGGGGCTTTTTTGTTTATTGCAGTATTTTGGCTTGTGCTATTAGCACATTAGCAAGAACGTAAGCGGACCGAGTATGAATGAACAACTCAATGCCACACTGATGTCGTGGGTACAATTTTTTAATGATCCTTTATGGGATTTTCTGGTTATTTTCTTGCTGGCTGTCGGTATTTTTTATACGGTCTTAACGGGGGCAGTGCAGATCCGCATGTTCTTGCAAAGTATCCGTGTCATGAAAAGCAGCCGTACAGAAGGCGAAGATGAGCATGGACTTACACCTTTCCAAGCTTTTGTAACGGGTCTTGCAAGCCGTGTTGGGGTGGGTAACATTGCAGGTGTGGCAATTGCGATCGCAATTGGTGGCCCTGGCGCTGTGTTCTGGATGTGGGTAACTGCTGTACTTGGTATGAGCTCTGCTTTTATTGAGTCTACACTTGCTCAGCTTTTTAAAGTTCGAGATAACAAGACTAAACAGTTCCGCGGTGGACCAGCTTACTATATTACCCAAGGTTTACGCAGTAAAACCTTTGGTGTGGTTTTCGCACTAGCACTCATTTTTACCTACGGTTTCGTATTCAACTCAGTCCAAATTAATGCGATTGCTAATGCTTCTTCACATGCTTGGGGTTGGGACAAAGCTAATCTTATTGCTCATTTAGGTGGTGTTGATCTAGAAATTTCATGGGTTGGCCTTGCGCTTGTCGTTATGGTTGCATTGGCAATTTTTGGTGGTATTAAACGTATCGCTAAATTTGCAGAGATGTTTGTACCTTTAAAAGCGGGTCTTTATCTAGCCGTTGCTCTATATATCGCATTAAGCAACTATGCAATTTTGCCTGATATTTTAAAGTTGATTGTGACCGAAGCTTTCCATTTTAATGCTGCGGCAGGTGGTTTCTTTGGTGCTGCAGTCTCAATGGCAATGATGCAAGGTATTAAGCGTGGTTTGTTCTCAAACGAAGCGGGTATGGGTTCTGCGCCAAACGCGGCTGCTGCATCTGATGTAAAACATCCTGTAAACCAAGGTTTAGTACAAATGCTTGGTGTATTCGTAGATACATTCATTGTATGTACAAGTACAGCGATCATCATCTTAGTTTCTGGCGTTTACCAAGACGCAGGTTTTGTTGGTGTTGAATTAACACAACGTGCCTTAGAAACTCAAGTTGGACATTGGGGATCTGATTTCCTAGCGGTTCTATTATTCTTATTCTGTTATTCAGCTGTATTAGGTAACTATGCTTATGCAGAAGGTAATGTACAGTTTATTAATAACAACCCGAAAGTCATGTTCATCTTCCGTATTTTCGTATTGGTGATGGTGTACTTCGGTGCAATCGGTAGTGTTCCACTCGTTTGGTCTATGGCTGACTTATTTATGGGTATTATGGCAACCATTAACTTGATTGCGATCTTACTGTTAACGCCAATGGCACGTACTTTGTTAAAAGATTACCGCGAGCAATTGAAACGAGGCATTAAAGAGCCTGAGTTTAAAATTGACAAGTATCCGGAATTGAAGAAAAAAGTTGATTCAGATATCTGGTAAGTTTCAAAAGGCCTCTTATACATAAGGGGCCTTTTTCATATAGGCGATAAATAAAATACTTGAGTCTAAATTTTAAACATGACAAATTAAATAAATTCACTACAGCTTTTCACGAAAGTAGCAACTAAAATTGCAATCCGAACTTAAACCTCATAGTACGAAGATGGGCCATGAAACAGCTTAAATTGTGGGTTCTCGGACTCTCTATGGTGTTGGCGGGATGCCAGACCACCACACACTTGTCTGCTGCTCTAAAACCGCAAACGACAGAAGCGTATGCTCGTCCTGTCGATCAACCTTTTGCAAGAATTAAAAAAATGCAAAAACGTCCTGTTGTTGCGCTTGTATTGGGTAGCGGTGGGGCACGAGGTTATGCTCATATAGGGGTGATTGAAGTTTTAGAACAACATGGTATTCGTCCAGATTTTATTGTAGGTACGAGTGCGGGTAGTATTGTTGGGGCAATTTATGCGAGTGGTAAATCACCTGCTGAACTGCGTGATACTGCCTTAAAAATGAAAGCTGGCGATGTCCGTGATATTAGTATCGGTTTAAAAGGCTTTTTTGATGGCAAAAAAGTAGAGAACTACGTTAACCAGCAAGTAAATAATATGCCACTCGAAAAAATGAAGATTCCAATGTATGTGGTGGCAACTGAACTGAAGCATGGCACTAAGACCGTATTTAACTACGGCAATACTGGGCAAGCCGTGAGAGCCTCTGCTTCGATTCCGAGTATGTTTGTGCCGACTAAAATTGGTAAATCTGAATATGTTGATGGCGGCTTAGTGAGTCCTGTGCCAGTTGAAGTGGCTCGTGATTTAGGGGCTGATGTCATTATTGCAGTTGATATTTTAGCTCAGCCTATTTACACAGAAACATCGAATGTATGGGGACTGTTTAACCAGAATATTAATATCATGCAAGGGCGTTTGGCAGCAGAAGAGTTACAATATGCGGACGTAGTTATTCAGCCAGATTTAAGAGAAAAAGCGCATATTTTTGATGTCAAAGGCCGTGAAGCTACTATGAAATCTGGTATAGATGCAGCTAATGCCAAGCTTTCTGATATTCAGTTTGCTATTGATGAAAAAATAGCTGAACAAAATATGTCTACGGAAGGCTTGAGTGCTCAAAGCCAATAAATAAACGTTAATATTCTGAAAATTAAATAAAAAGCCCACAAAGGGCTTTTTTTATGGAAGTTTAAATCTTTAATTTTTGGAATAAAATTTTTTGTATATTAGAGACATGTTGGATATGCTGAAAACTCTAATGGTTAATATGAAATATTGTTGCCGTTTTTTAAAAATAATTGATTTGTAGTGTATTGAGGCTGACTGGATAAATGATACAGCAACAGGTTAAAAATGGCTTTCCAACATTAGATGATGTTCATGCTGCCGCAGAGCGTTTGGAAGGTTTAGTTGTAAAAACTCCCTTTGTTTTCTCAGAGACCATTTCTAAAACCTTAGGGGCTGAGATGTGGTTGAAATTTGAAAACTTACAATTTACAGCTTCATTTAAAGAGCGGGGTGCTCTGAATAAACTGTTGTGTTTATCTGAGCAAGAAAAGCAACATGGTGTTATTGCAGCTTCCGCAGGCAATCACGCACAAGGTGTAGCCTACCATGCTCAGCGGACAGGTGTGACTGCAACTATTGTAATGCCGAAATCTACGCCAAATGTTAAGGTGCAACGAGTACGTGAGTACGGTGCGCGCGTTATTTTGCATGGGCAGGACTTTTCAGAAGCTGCTGCTGAAATGCATCGTGTTGCACAAGAAGAATCTTTAACGATTATCCACCCATTTGATGATGCTGAAATTATTGCGGGTCAAGGCACCATTGCACTTGAAATGCTTGCGGCTGTGCCTGATCTGGATATTTTGGTTGTGCCAATTGGTGGTGGTGGTTTAATTTCTGGTATTGCAATTGCTGCTAAAGCGATCAATCCAAAAATCAAAATTATTGGGGTGCAGTCAGTTGTATACCCAAGTATGGCAAAACTACTTTGCAATTATCAACATGCGGTTTCAATGGGCTCTACTGTTGCTGAGGGTATTGCGGTAAAAACTCCAGGTGAGCTTACGACCCAAGTTGCTAAAGAATATGTTGATGACATTGTCGTTGTCACTGAAGACATGATTGAAGAAGCGATTGCACTATTACTTAATATTGAAAAAACAGTATGTGAAGGAGCAGGGGCAACAGGTATTGCTGCAATTATGTCGCGTCCCGATCTGTTTTTAGGTCATAAATTGGGCGTAGTGCTATCAGGTGGCAATATTGATACACGTGTTATGGTCTCTGTATTACAACGCCATTTAACCCGTACAGGTCGTATGGTTCGTATTCGTGTTGAATTACCGGACAATCCAGGTGCTTTAGCTCGTTTGACGGCCATTATTGCTGAGCAGGGTGGTAATATTTATGAGCTGCGTCATGAACGCTTTGCGGCAACAAGCCGTGCCAAAGAAAGCGCTGTGAGCGTTGATGTAGAGTTAAAAAGTGCCTCGGATCTAGATTTGCTCATTCAAGCAATGCAATTAGAAGGCTATATTGTTCGTAAAGAAGAGATTTAATCTCTGATATCACTGTGTTATAAAAGCTGTATATGGCTCTATCGAGAGTCATATACAAGGTAATTTAAATGGATTAAATTGCCAAAAAAGGGATTTATTTACAAAAAAACGATCAAATCCTTTAATGGAACAGGAAAAACTGACAATTCTCTAAACTTTACCCTTCACAATTTTAAGGTTTAGGTTTTAGTATTCCTTTCATTGTAAATTTGAAGAAATATAGGGATATCCACGCTCAATGTTCAAATCATTTTTTCCATCACCAAGGTATTTCTTTATATCTGCGGTCATTTGGATCGCGCTCAATATGGTGCTCTGGTACTCAGGTGGAAACACATGGGGAACTTTTATCGGCTTTGCTAAGGGCTACCATGATACTCAACTACCATTAGATGTGAGCCGTTTTTGGTCTCCCACTTTCTTATGGTTTTATGTTTGGTTTTTAGTCTCTACTGCGCTTTTTGCTGGTTTCTGGAGGGCTATATCGAATAATCCTTGGCAACGTTGGTCTGTGTGGGGTTCGGCGTTTATTTTATTTAATATCTGGTTTAGCGTTCAGGTTAGTGTAGCTGTTAATGCATGGTATGGGCCTTTTTATAATCTCATTCAAAGTATGTTAGATCACGGTGGTGGTGATATTAATAAACTTTATATGGGAACAGTTACATTTCTTTTAATTGCGATGGTCGGTGTGACTTTAGCTGTTATTAATGCTTTTTTTGCTAGTCATTATGTATTCCGCTGGCGTACAGCAATGAATGAATATTACACAGAGCATTGGGAAAAGCTTCGTCATATCGAGGGGGCTTCACAGCGTGTTCAAGAAGATACCATGCGTTTCGCCTCTGTTTTAGAAGACCTGGGAGTAAATTTTGTTAAGGCTATAATGGTTTTAATTGCCTTTTTACCTATTCTTTTTGAACTTTCTAAACAAGTTAAAGTACTACCTATTGTAGGTGAAATTGATCATTCATTGGTCTGGGCTGCAATTGTATGGGCTGTTTTTGGTACTGTTCTATTAATGGTTGTTGGTATTAAATTACCTGGTTTACAGTTTAATAATCAAAAAGTAGAAGCAGCCTATCGTAAAGAACTTGTCTATGGTGAGGATCATGAGGAGCGTGCACAGCCAAAAACATTAAGAGAATTGTTCTCAAGTGTTAGGCTGAATTATTTCCGTTTATATCTGCATTACTCTTATTTTAATTTAGTTAGTATTTGGTATATCCAATTAGATATTTTATATAGTCTAGTTGTTTTATTCCCTTCTATTGCCGCAGGTAAAATGACATTGGGTTTAATTACGCAAATAGGTAATGTTTTTGATAAAGTCCGTGAATCATTCCAATATTTAATTAGTTCATGGAAAACGATTATTGAACTGCTTTCAATTTATAAGCGTTTAAGAATATTTGAGAAAATTTTAGATTAAAAAGTAATCATATCTCTGAAAGATGCCTTGGTTCAAGCCATGGCATCTTTAGAATTATTAAGTATTTAGTAGAATAAAAGATTTAGTAAGTTTCTTCGTTTATTATTTTGATTTATATAAAAATATATTTTTGAAAATATTATATTTTCGCGGTATAAAACTTGCTTCTATATTGGTTTTAATTTTGCCATTCGCTTAATTAATAAAAGTCAATCGCTATTAAGTTATTGTTTTTAATTATTAAATATTTAAATGTGAGGTTGAGTCTTTGAAATCTATTTTACTTAAAAGTGCTCTTACGATTGCACTTATGACTTCTGCTAATTTGGTACGTGCGGAATTAGTAACAAATTCTCAAATCAAAAAAATATCAGGTATAGATCAACAATATATTGATTCCTCTATTAATGAAAAGAACGATTTTTATTCACATGTAAATGGTATTTGGTTAAAAAATACTGAAATCCCAGCTGATAAAGCAAGTTGGGGAGCTTTTAATCAGCTCCGTGAGTTATCAATCAGCCAAGTACATGGAATTGTAGAAGAGCTCTCTGGTCAAAAGTGGGTGGATGGTAGTTTAGAGCAAAAAGTAGCTACTCTATATGCTAGCTTTATGGATGAAAAAAGTATTGAGAAGCAAGGTATTAGTCCTCTAAAAAATGAGATAAATCAAATTGATAAATTGAAAAATAAGAATCAAATTGCAATTTTAATGGCACATTTTGCTCGTATTGATGTCAATAGCCCAATCCGTCTAAGCATTGAACAGGATATGAAACAATCTACTGAAATGGTGGTTGGTTTGGAGCAAAGTGGTTTGGGTCTACCTGACCGTGATTATTATTTGAAAGATGATAAAAAATTTATTGAAACTCGTGCACAGTATTTAAAGTATATTGAAAAAACTTTAACACTTGCTGGAGACTCGCAAGCAGCACAACATGCTCAGGAAATTTTAAAACTTGAAACTCAGTTGGCAAAAATACAATGGAGTAATGTACAAAATCGTAATCTTGCAAAACGCTACAATAAATACAAAATCAAAGATTTATATAAACTAACACCTGTATTTGATTGGCAAGGTTATCTAACAGCAACTGAATTAAAAGGAAAAATTGATACTATTCAGGTAAATCAGCCAGACTACTTTCAGGGCTTAAATACAATTATTCAAGATACACCCTTAGATATATGGAAAGCTTATTTTAAATTGCATTTGATAAATAATTTTTCTCCATTACTAAATAGCGCTTTTGTAAATAATAAATTTGATTTTTATAACAAGACACTTCGAGATATTACTGAACAAGAAGCGCGTTGGAAGCGTGGTGTACAGCTTGTTGATAAGGTTCTGGGAGATGGTATTGGCAAACTTTATGTTGAAAAATACTTTCCTGCTGAGAAAAAACAACAGATAGAATTATTGGTACAAAATCTGATTCGTGCTTATGACCAAAGCATTACAGAATTGGACTGGATGAGTCCTGCGACGAAAATACAAGCTCGTAAAAAGCTTTCTCACATGTCAATAAAGATCGGGTATCCAAAAAAGTGGCGTGATTATTCTGGTCTGCACATCGCTAAAAATGATTTAGTTGGAAATATAATTCGTGCAAGTGAGTTTAGATACCAATATGAACTTAATAAATTGGGTAAGCCGGTTGATCGTGATGAATGGTATATGAAACCACAAACGGTGAATGCTTATTACAATCCATCATTGAATGAAATTGTATTTCCAGCAGCGATATTACAACCGCCTTTTTTTAATATAAACGCAGATGATGCAGTGAACTATGGTGGTATAGGTGCTGTGATTGGCCATGAAATTAGTCATGGCTTTGATGATCAGGGTAGTCAGTTTGATGAATTGGGCAATATGAGAAACTGGTGGAATGCTGAAGATCATCAGCATTTTAAAGCTAAAACACAAGCGTTGATTGAACAATATAACCGTTATGAACCGATTGCTGGTTATCATGTTAATGGTGAATTAACATTAGGTGAAAACATTGCAGATAACTCTGGGTTAGCAATTGCCTATAAGGCTTACCAAATTGCACTAGGCGGTAAGCCAGCTCCTGTAATTGATGGACAGACTGGGGAGCAACGTTTTTATATGGGATGGGCTCAAGTTTGGCGTGCGAAAACCCGCGAAGCTCAAGCGATTATCTATTTAAAAACAGATCCTCACTCTCCTGATAAAGTACGTGGCAATGGAGCTTTAATGAATCAAAAACCATTTTATGAGGCTTTTAAAATAAACGAAGATGATCAGATGTATTTACCACCAGAGAAGCGGGTAACTATTTGGTGATTAAGAAAACCCGCGAAAGCGGGTTTTTTTATAAGTATTGGATTAGTGCGTTGCATTATAAAAATTAAGGATAGGGCCAACTAAAGACTGCTGCGATTTATCTAAGGTGACTTGAATCTCTTTATAGTTAAAAGTGTCTTCATCATAATATTTAGCAATACCATGGGTTTTATTGTTCACTTGTGGAATTTGATAACTAAAAAAAGCCACTTTTTTAGAAGGGTGAACAATATGGATGAGTTTTTTAGGATCTTTAAATCCGCCAAATTCATTTTCCAGACTTTGTTTTAATAGTTCAGGAAAGTAAAGCGTTGCATTGGGTAAGCCACATCCAACGCAAAATGAGGAGTCGTAAAGTTCTATTGCTTGCTTCTGATCTGGACTCATTATTAGAGTAAAACCAGTTCCATTTGCACCTGCATTTGCCTGCACGTCGTGCCAACTTTTGGGAACAAGCACTAAACCTGTTTCAGGTAATGCAAGAAGTTTTAATTGTTTGGCGTGTTGAGTCTCGAGTTTAAAATTAAAATGGCAGCTTTTAGGTGTACAGGTTTCAAAGTCTTTAAGTAAACCATTCTCTGTAGGACTTTGTGCTGTAACACCATAAAAAGGGACTGTAATACCTTTTAAAAATTTTGCCTCTCCTAGAGAATAGAACTGATTATCTGCTTTGCGGGTCGCAGCAGAGCTATAAAATTTGGGGAAATGGGGTGTAAAGCTTTTTACTTCTGCATAAGCAGGTGAAGTTAGACTGGTAAATGCAGTAAATAATAAAAAATTCAGTTTTTTCATTTTTAGAAAGTAATCAATTTAAATTTTATATAAATCTAGCATATTCTTTTAAACTAGACGGTAATTCAAAATTTTAAACTGTTTTTAGCTTAATAAGAAAAACAGACCTATCGAGACATGAAATAATGAAAAATATGCTTTCAATCTGCTGTTTAGCGGTAATGAGTTCTTATAGCTTTGCTCAAGACCTCAAAGGTATTTCATTTTCACACCAAGAGTGGGAAATCTCGTGTAGCAATACAGGTACATGTAAAGCCGCAGGCTATCAAAGTGAAGAAAATGGTGATAATCCAGCATCACTTTTATTGGTGCGTAAAGCAGGGCCAAAACAACCTGTGCAAGCTGAATTTGCTTTATCAGACTATGAGCAAAGTTTGCCAGCCAACCAGCTTAAAAATATTCATTTTTATATAAATGGCAAAGATTTAGGCGCTGTGACTGTAGATGGTACTGAGTTACCACTTATGGGTAAACTCAACAGCTCGCAAGTCAATGCTGTACTACAGCAATCCAAACAGAAGACTGAAATTGTATTTAAAAATGCACAGCATGAATGGAAAATTTCCGATGCTGGAATGACCGCTGTGTTATTAAAAATGGATGATTTTCAGAAGCGTATCGGGACTGTTGGTGCTTTGGTTAAAAAGGGCAGTGCCAATGAAACTAAAGTACTTATGCCTGAGCCAAAACTACTTGTTAAACGCATTAAAACTACAGTCAAACCTTATTTAACGCTACAACTGAAAAGCAAGCAGTATCAAGCAATACACCGTAGCTTGATGGTAGCTAATCCGAATCCTAAAGAAGACTTTTGTGAAGGAATTTATGGTGGTAATAGTGATGGAGCTGAACCACAAAAAATTGAGATATATAAACTAACCAATAAGAAAGTTTTGGCGACTACGTTGTGCTGGAGAGGGGCTTATAACGAAGGATATGGCGCTTGGGTGCTAGATGAGTCATTAAATGGTAAGGCCGTGTTTGTGACTGAATCTGCTTCAGATTTTGATAGCGGTATGATCAGCAGTGCTCAAAAGGGAAGAGGCATTGGAGACTGCTGGGCAAGTGAAGAATGGGTGTGGGATGGTAAGAGTTTTGTACATACTAAGGATATGTGGACGGGTATGTGTAAAGGCTTGGCAGCAGGTGGAGTGTGGGAGCTTGATCGCATTGAATCAGTCGTAAAGTAAATATTTTGCGGTTACAGAGTCATAACAGGTAACTTTAGTGACCCTGTGATAAAAAGAACAGATTGTTTATTGGAGTTAGACCTATGTCACGTCATCTTTATGCTATTGCTCGCCGTAAGTTTTCACATCTGAGCCGTTCAATATGTGTGGCGGCGGCTGTACTGGGCACAACACAAATTGCAATGGCGGGTCCAACGGTCGATCAGCTTAGTGATTGTCTTGTTAAAGCAACAACAGCTTCAGATAAAACCACGGTGCTTCAATGGACGTTTACAGCTTTAGCGGCTCATCCCGATTTAAAAGCATTTAGTAATGTAACACCTGAGCAAAAAGACCAGTTAGACCAAAAACTGGCTCAGGTTTTACAACGTGTGATTGTGGAGCAATGTTCTGCTCAAACTAAAGCTGTGATTAAGGCAGAAGGTGTCAAGGCAGTTGGAGAAGCTTTCCAACAGTTAGGTCAAAGTGCGGGTGAAGATATTGTTAAAGACCCAGCCGTTAAACAACAGTTGCAGGGCACATTGCGCTATATCGATTTAAATAAATTGGTGACAACGTTTTTAACGCCAGAGATTTGGAATAAGCTGGGAATTACAAGATAAAAAATCTAGTTTTCTACCTTAGTAATAAAGCCTGCTATTAAATAGCAGGCTTTATTTTAATTGGAATGAATAGAGCTATTTAGATCGTAATTTTAGCGCCTAATACTTTTACAAATTGAGCTAACCAAGCTGGATGTGCAGGCCAAGCTGGTGCAGTTACTAAATGTCCATCTGTAACAGCATCAGTTACAGCAAGGTCTGCGTATTGCCCACCTGCGAGTTTTACTTCGGCAGCACATGCTGGATAAGCAGAACAGAGGTGGCCTTTTAAAATGTCTGCTGCAGCGAGTAACTGAGCACCGTGACATACAGCTGCAATTGGTTTTTTCACTCTATCAAATTCACGTACAATTTCGACAACACGTTCATTCATGCGTAAATACTCTGGTGCACGACCACCCGGAATAACTAGACCTACATAATCTTCGGTATTAACGGCATTAAAATCATAGTTAATCGCGAAGTTGTGGCCACGTTTTTCACTATAAGTTTGCTCACCTTCAAAGTCATGAATTGCAGTCGCAATATGGTCGCCGTTCTTTTTATTCGGGCAAACAGCATGTACTGTATAACCTAAACCAGTTAAGAACTGAAAAGGAACCATAGTTTCATAGTCTTCGGCATAGTCACCGACCAACATTAAAATCTTTTTAGACATGATTTATCCCTCTTTTTAAAATATAAGTGATTTCAATTCTTAATTTAAATTAGCACAGTCACTGAGTAATTCTTTAGAAAAAAGCGCATTCTTTAGTCGAAGGGTGATTCATAGGTGATATAAAAAAGCCTCGATAAATCGAGGCTTTTTTATTGAGTTAGCTAATGAAATTAGCCAATCAATTTTGTCCAAAGATGTGATTCAGGCTGAAGGGGTTAAGGGTGTTAGAATGATTTTCAGTAGTTAGGCTGAAGTACTGATGGAGATATTGTTACAGACCCCGCAGTTAAACAGCAGTTGCAGGGCACATTGCGCTATATCGAGTTAAATAAATTGTTGACGACGTTTTTGACGCCTGAGATTTGGAATAAGTTGGGTATATTAAGAGGACAGTGATAGTAAAAAAGCAGAGACTATTGATCTGTAAGATTTAACAGTCTAAGTATTTTTTAGATAGATTTTACCTATGATTAGAACTGTTGAATAATGTATTTCGACTATAAAATGTGATAGCTAAACTGTCTTTCTTTTTGATTGTTTTTTAATTATTTTACTGCGGGGTATAATTTCAACTACCTATTTAATTTACCATGGAATTCAATCTTTGTTTATAGCTCATTAAAAAGGTAGATCAATATCAGAAAATAACTCTTCACTTGTATCAGTTGGTCTTGTTTCATATTCAATTTTTTTTAATTTGCGTTGGACTTGACCAATTAACTTATAATTACCATCTAGAAACACTTGAACAGCACTTAACGCAGCTTTTTGTAAAGTATATTCAGAGCCATCGGGAAAAAAACGTCTAAATGTTGAAGCTGAATCTTCATCATCAATATCAATTTCACAAATTTTTTTAAAAGCTATAAGTGCTTCTTCTAAAATTTGGGGGTTATCGCATTTTATTTCTGCAAATACATCTCTATCATCATCATATAAATATATTTCAGCATCTGAAATTCGAGGGTTGAGTTGATTATTCGGGGAGGTCGTATTACTCAATTTTGCAGCATACAAAGGCTCCCACCAAGCATTCCAATTTATGTTGTGTGCATCTAAGTCAAAATTATAAACATTAATTAGTTCTTTAATAACTGGTTCAATACAAAGTATGCTCATAAAACCAGATTCTGTAGATTCTCCATTCATAATTAAACTTTCCGTAACGATTCCTATAACTTGCCCACTTTTTGCTAAGACAGGGCCTCCACTGAATCCACCTCTAGCTATAGCAGATACAATAAGATGTGGATGTTGTGAATGATGAACGTCAATAACAGCATTTACTCTAGCTTTTGAAGTAATTTGTATTGGAGCTATAGTGAACGGAATTGGTGGATATCCTATTATCAACACTTCATCTAAGATGTAGGTGTTATCATTAATGCGATAACTAGTCATTTCATCTAAATTAAGTGCTGGTAAGTCAACTCCTAATAAATCGACTTTTAATAAGGCTATATCTAGTTCTTTATCATTGGGGAAATGTGGTCCATCAATTATTTTAAAATAATATGGATTGCGAGTAGTTTCGGATAACTCCTCAAATTTACCTTCCTGATAATTTTCGATAATGCGCTTTGTTGTGGCTATTTCTTTTATCTCTTTTCCTTCTACAACATGTCTTGCAGTGACGAAGATACCCTCTCCAACATGAAAAGCAGTCCCGATCCCTTCTTTTTCTGTTTTGTCATCTATAACTGCTATAAATGCAATTGCACTTGAAGACTCTATATATAATTTTTTGAAATTTATTTCTTCTTTGCTCAATTTTAAATCCTGTGGCTATATAAAAAACCCCACACTAGGTAGGGTTTTATCGCATAAAGGAATTTAATTAGTCAATCGTCAACCAATTAACTTTTTCATTAATTCATTTACTTGAGCAGGGTTTGCTTTACCCTTAGAAGCTTTCATGACTTGACCAACAAGACCGTTAAAGGCTTTCTCTTTACCAGACTTGTACTCTTCAACCATTTTTTCATTGGCTGCAAGTACCTCTTTAATGATTGCTTCAATTGCACCAGTGTCGGTTTCTTGCTTTAAGCCTTTTTCCGCAATAATGTCGTCGGCAGATTTACCTTCCGATTCCCACATAAAGCCAAAGACTTGTTTAGCAATCTTACCGCTAATGGTGTTGTCAACAATACGAGCAATCATACCGCCAAGCTGTTCAGCAGAAACAGGTGAGTCAGCCAAATCTAGGCCTGCTTTGTTTAAAGCACCTGAGAATTCGCCCATTACCCAGTTTGCAGACACTTTACCTTGCTTCGCACCGCCAGCAGCAGCCACAACAGCTTCATAAAAGTCTGCCATTTCGCGTGAGAGCGTAAGTACATGTGCATCGTACTCAGTTACACCAAAGTCTGCGATAAAGCGTGCACGACGTGCGGCAGGAAGCTCTGGAAGTGCAGCGCGAGCAGCTTCGATTTGCTCATCTGCAATAATCACTGGTAACAAATCTGGATCTGGGAAGTAGCGGTAATCGTTCGCTTCTTCTTTAGAACGCATTGAACGCGTTTCCATTTTGTTTGGATCGAACAAACGAGTTTCTTGGTCGATACTTCCGCCGTATTCCAAAATTTCCATTTGGCGTTCAATTTCAACATTGATCGCTTGCTCAATGAAACGGAATGAATTGAGGTTTTTAAGTTCACAGCGCGTACCAAAAGGTTGGCCCGGACGACGTAAAGATACGTTACAGTCCGCACGGAATGAACCTTCTGCCATGTTACCGTCAGAAATACCTAACCAACGTACTAATGTGTGAATCGCTTTAATGTAAGCAACAGCTTCTTCAACTGAACGCATGTCTGGTTCAGAAACGATTTCAAGTAAAGGTGTACCAGCACGGTTTAAGTCAATGCCAGACATACCTTCAAATTGGTCGTGTACGGATTTACCAGCATCTTCTTCAAGGTGAGCACGAGTTACGCCAATGCGTTTAGTCGTACCATCTTCAAGCTGAATGTCGATGTGCCCCAAGCCCACAATTGGGTTATCCATTTGGCTAATTTGGTAGCCTTTTGGCGAGTCAGGGTAGAAGTAGTTTTTACGTGCAAATACTGATGCTTGGTCGATGTAAGCATCAATTCCAAGACCGAAGCGAATTGCAAGATCAACCACTTTTTCATTCAAAACTGGAAGTACACCCGGCATTGCCAAGTCCACAAGGCTCGCTTGCGTGTTTGGGTCTTGACCAAATTCAGTCGATGAACCAGAGAAAATTTTAGAATTGGTTGCAAGCTGAGTGTGAATCTCGATACCAATAACGACTTCCCAACCGTCAATCAATTTCAACTTTTGAGCTTCAGCCATTATGCGTTCTCCTCAGCAATTGCCGCACGTTGAGTATGGAAATCGGTGTTTTGTTGGTATTGATGAACGATCGACAATAATTGTGATTCTGACCAATAGTTACCAATCAACTGTAAGCCTACAGGTAAGCTGTCTTTATCAAAACCAACAGGAGCATTAATCGCTGGTAAGCCTGCCAAGTTCACTGCAAGTGTATAAATATCGCCTAAATACATTTCTGTTGGGCTTAAGTTCGCACCAATTTTATATGCAGTTGTTGGAGCAGCAGGAGCCGCAATCACATCTACATTTTCAAATGCTTTTAAGAAGTCTTGTTGAATTAAACGACGTACTTTTTGTGCTTTCACATAGTAAGCATCGTAATAACCCGCAGAAAGCGCATAAGTACCAATGAGAATACGACGTTGAACTTCTGGACCAAAACCTTCTGAACGAGAGCGTTTGTAAAGATCCATCAAATCAGCAGGGTTTTCACAGCGATAGCCATAGCGAACACCGTCATAACGAGACAGGTTAGAAGACGCTTCTGCTGGCGCGATGAGGTAATACGTTGGTACGTAAGCTTCAGTCATGTTGAGATCGATCTCAACAAGTGTTGCACCCATTTCTTCAAGTTTTTTCAATGATTCTTCAACACGAGCTTTTACGTCTGCATCTAAACCTGCAACGTTAAAGTACTGTTTAGGAATACCAATGCGTAGACCTTTTACAGATGTGTTGTTTAAGTTTGCAACGTAGTCATCAACTTCTTTTTTAACCGAAGTCGAGTCTTTTGCATCGTGACCTGCAATTACATTCATTAAGTAAGCACAGTCTTCAGCAGAGCGTGCCATTGGCCCCGCTTGGTCTAAAGATGATGCATAAGCAATGATCCCGAAACGAGATACACGACCATAGGTTGGTTTTAAGCCCGTTAAGCCACAGAATGACGCAGGTTGGCGAATTGAGCCGCCTGTATCAGTACCTGTAGCAAAAGGAGCTAGATCAGCCGCTACAGCCGCAGCAGAACCACCTGATGAACCACCAGGAACGTGGTCGAGTGCCCATGGGTTGCTCGTTGCCCCAACATATGAGCTTTCAGAAGTTGAACCCATTGCAAACTCGTCCATGTTCACTTTACCTAAAGTGACAAGACCAGCTGCTTTTGTTTTTTCAACAACAGTTGCATCGTAAGGAGAGATGAAGTTGTCTAGTATTTTTGAACCAGCAGTAGTTTTAATACCTTTGGTACAGAAAATGTCTTTATGCGCAAGAGGAATACCCGTTAAAGCGGTTGCATTACCCGCTTTTAATGCAGCATCGGCAGCGTCGGCTTCGGCAAGAGCTTGTTCAGGCGTAACCGTCACGTAACTTTTTACCAGTGGGTCAATTTTAGCAATACGTTTTAAATAGTGTTCAGTCAGTTCGCGAGATGAAAACTTCGCTTGGCTTAAGCCCTCAGCAAGTTCACGAATTGATAAGCGATGTAAATCAGTCATGAGTAAAATTTCTTTACATTCAAAATAGGGAAGATGGGTTAATTGAGTAAAAGTTATTCAATCACGCGAGGAACAAGATACAAACCATCTTGAGTTGCTGGTGCAACTGCTTGGTATTCATCTCGATGATTGCTTTCAGTTACCACATCAGCACGTAAAGGTTGAGGATTGTCAAAAGGACTTTTCAAAGGTTCTACGCCTTCCGTATCAATGCCTTTTAAGGTTTCCATCATGCCTAAAATTTTATTTAGACTTTGAGCATATTCAGCAGATTGCGTATCATTGAGCGACAATCGAGCAAGATTGGCGATTGCTGAAACTGTTTGTGCATTTAAATCTGCTGAATGCTGTGCATCCGATGTAGACATAACATCACCTAATCAGTATTAAAAATTTTCAAAATATCGTGCGTTATAATAAGCGATTGACTTGTTCAAATCATCACATTTAGTTTAAAGTTGCCACCTTGCATCCACATGAAAGTTTAACTGAGAACGAACCGTGATTCTAAAACGACTAATTGGCTTGTTTTCGCCGGATCTAGCCATTGATTTAGGTACAGCAAATACACTTATTTATGCACCAGGCCGCGGCATTATATTAAATGAACCAACAGTTGTGGCAATTCGTCACAGTGGTTCACAAAAAATTGTTGCTGCTGTAGGTCTAGATGCTAAGCAAATGCTGGGCCGTACGCCTGCGAATATTTCTGCAATTCGTCCAATGAAAGACGGTGTAATTGCGGATTTTGAAGTGACTGAAACCATGTTGAATCAGTTTATTGGTAAAGTTCACGAAAAACGTTTGTTCCCACCTGCACCTCGTGTAGTTGTATGTGTACCATGTAAATCAACTTTGGTCGAGCGTCGTGCGATTCGCGAAGCAGTATTTAATGCTGGTGCCCGTGATGTTCGTTTGATTGAAGAGCCTATGGCAGCAGCAATTGGCGCAGGTATGCCAGTTGAACAAGCATGTGGTTCTATGGTTGTGGATGTTGGTGGCGGTACAACAGAAATTGCAATTATTTCATTGCAAGGTTGTGTCTATGCTGACTCTTTACGCATCGGCGGCGATGTTTTTGATGAGCAAATCATCAATTATGTTCGTAAAGCTCACGGTTGTGTGATTGGTGAAACCACTGCTGAAATTATTAAAAAAGAAGTAGGTATGGCTGTTTCTGATGGTACAACATTAGAAATCGAAGTACGTGGCCGTAACCTTGCAGAAGGTGTGCCTCGTGCAATTACCGTAACTTCTGACGAAATTACTCAAGCCATTTCTGATCCATTACAAAGCATTGTAAGCGCTGTGAAATCTGCTCTTGAGCAAACTCCTCCTGAACTTTCTTCTGATATTGCTGAGCGCGGTATTGTGTTGACAGGTGGTGGTGCGCTACTTCGTAACCTTGACAAGTTATTGGCTCAAGAAACTGGTTTACCAGTTGTTGTTGCTGAAGATCCTCTTACTTGCGTAACCCGTGGTGGTGGTAAAGTATTAGAATTCTTCGACAACCCGAACCATGACATGCTTTTCGTCGGTTAAGTTTAAGGATTAGGCGGTGCAACCGAATATTTTTTCAAGACAGCCGCCATCTTTCCGCTCGTTCATTATTGCGGTCATTACATGCTTGGTTGTGCTGTTCTTTGATTGGCGCATGCCTTATGTAATTCAGCCAGCAAGGGATGTCTTGTACGCTGCATATAACCCAATTTATGCATTGGCCAGTTATCCAGTACTGTCGAAAGAATGGCTGAATCAACAAACAAAATCTGAAGCACAACTGCGTCGTGAAAATACAGCGATGCAGGCTGAGCTTTTACAAGCTCAAGTCCGCTTACAGAAGCTTTCTGAACTGTCAGCTGAAAATACCCGTTTACGAGGCCTTCTTGATACACCGTTAATTATTGATGGTCGTATGGAAATTGCCGAAGTGATTGGGACAGATGCAGACCCATTACGCCATATCATCATTATTAACCGAGGCTCTACGGACCATCTAAAGGTCGGTCAAACGGTTCTGGATGATAAGGGGATTATGGGGCAGATTATTAATGTATACCCTCATAGTTCACGTGTGATGTTGTTATCAGATAAAGAACATTCACTGTCGGTACGTCTTGAGCGTACTGGAATGCGGGCGATTGTTTCTGGTACAGGTGATTTGGGCCGTTTAAAAATGGAATATGTCCCGACCAGTGCGAATATTCAGGTGGGTGATAAAGTGTTTAGCTCAGGCTTGGGTGAACATTTCCCAGCAGGTTACGCAGTGGGTACAGTGGCCAAAATAAAACGCCATAATTCAGGTGAGTTTGCTGAAATTGATGTAACTCCATCAGCACAATTAGCAACAGGCCATCATGTAGTTGTACTTTTCTCTGAATCATTAGCGAAGGAGCAGCCGTATGCCGATCGCTAAACTTAAACGAGAAAAGCGTAAAGACCCATTATGGGGAATTATTCTCTCCGTTATTGTGGGTTCTGTACTCATGGTTTATCCGCTATCTTATGATATTTCAGGATGGCGGCCACTGTTCATGTTAATGATCATGCTATTTTGGGTAGTATGTCAGCCAACATGGTGTGGGGTCTGGTTTGCATTTGGGATGGGGATTTTTACAGACTTACTGCTTGATGCGCCTTTAGGGCTCAATGCCTTAAGTTTTGTAATTGTGACTTTTCTTACCCGTTTTTTAATTCGGGAACGCCGTATTTTAACTTTTGTTAATTTATGGACGATAGCAACGCTGGTCATTATTGCCCATTTAGCATTTATGTGGGTAACACAGACGATGGGTGGAATTCATTTTTCGATTGCTAGACATTGGCAACCTTTGATGACAAGTATCATCACGTGGCCGGTCGTCTATTATTGTTTGGCAAAATGGCGCATATAGTTTTAGCATCTAGCTCTCCTCGTCGGAAGGAGTTGTTACAACAGCTAGGCTTAGATTTTGAAATCTATAGTCCTGACATTGATGAGTCTGTTCATGAAAATGAGCTGGTTCATCATTATGTTGAACGGTTGG
The DNA here is from genome assembly GCF_027855145.1 of Acinetobacter sp. AOR18_HL. NCBI lineage: Bacteria > Pseudomonadati > Pseudomonadota > Gammaproteobacteria > Moraxellales > Moraxellaceae > Acinetobacter > Acinetobacter sp. AOR18_HL. Next base: position 100,351 of record NZ_JAKTIG010000058.1, on the reverse strand, counting down.
CTAGAGAAAAAGCTCAGACTGTATTGAAGCTTTTTCCAGAAGCAATTGTTATTGCTGCCGATACAAGTCTGGGACTTGATGGTCAAATTATTGGTAAGCCTGAATCGAAAAATCATGCCTTTGAAATCTGGAAACAATTATCTGGACGTTGGCATGATGTGTTTTCTGGACTGTGCGTTGCGACTCAACAACAGATGTTAAGTCAGGTAGTGCAAACACAAGTTGAGTTTCAGCACCTGACTACACAGGATATGGAAGATTATTGGACCACGGGTGAGCCTGTTGGAAAAGCGGGTGGATATGCAATTCAAGGAATTGCCTCGCAATATATTCCCCAAATTCAAGGAAGTTATAGTAATGTGGTAGGACTTCCTTTATACGAATTTGCACAGTTATTCAAAAGAGTAAAGACATAAGGGGTTGTTATCATTCTTCATTGAATAGCATTGTCGATGAACACTAGACAACGTTAAAGTTAACAGCTTCTCTGACTCTTTAATAAAAATTTTATAATGCTTTGAGTTTATGTATGTCAGAAGAACTACTTATTAATGTCACGCCTATGGAGTGTCGGGTGGCATTAATCGAAAATGGAACTGTTAATGAACTGTATGTCGAGCGTACAGTTAAACGCGGTCTAGTCGGCAATATCTACAAGGGTAAAGTTGTACGAGTGCTTCCGGGCATGCAAGCTGCCTTTGTTGATATTGGTTTATCTCGAACAGCCTTTTTACATATCAATGATATGGTTTGGCCTCGTTCACAGCCTACCCCGAATGTCTTTGAGCTATTACATCCTGGGCAAACCCTTACTGTCCAAGTAATGAAAGATATGTTGGGCACAAAAGGCGCACGTCTAAGTACAGATCTTTCAATCCCTTCTCGCTATTTGGTTTTAATGCCATATGGCAATCATATTGGTGTTTCGCAGCGTATTGAGTCTGAAGAAGAGCGAGATCGTCTGCGTAATATTATTGAAGGTATTCAATCTGAGCATAATTTACCCGGTAGCGTGATTGTCCGTACAGCTGCAGAAGGTGTGGATGAGGCAGAAATTGCTCAGGACATGTGCTATCTGAGCAAATTGTGGGAGTACATTCAGCGTAAGCAGACTGACGTTGCTGTTCCTTCTTTAATTTTTGAAGAACTTCCATTACCTCAACGTATTATTCGTGACTTAGCAAGCGAAGAAACTGCAAAGATTTATGTAGATTCGCGAGAGATTCACGCAAAACTGCTTGAGTTTGTAGATGAGTTTGTCCCGAATATGAAGAGTCGTCTCATCCATTATCCGGGAGAGCGACCACTATTTGATCTTTATAATGTTGAAGAAGATATTCAAAAAGCCTTACAAACTCGCGTAGCTTTGAAGTCAGGCGGTTATCTAATGATCGACCAGACTGAAGCCATGACAACGATTGACGTTAATACAGGTTCATATGTAGGCGGTCGTAGTCTTGAAGACACGGTTTTTAAAACCAATATGGAGGCTACTCAGGTTATCGCGCGTCAACTTAGACTGCGTAATTTGGGGGGGATTCTCATTATTGATTTTATTGACATGCAAGAAGCAACTCACCGTGAAGAGGTGATGCGTCAGTTTGAGAAAATGCTTGAGCGAGATCACGCGAAGACCAAAATTACTCAAGTGTCAGAACTTGGTCTGGTTGAAATGACGCGTAAACGAACTCGTGAATCATTAGAACACTTGTTATGTGAATCATGTCCAACATGCCAAGGGCGGGGTTTTGTCAAAACAGCGGAGACAGTGTGTTACGAAATATTTCGTGAGATATTACGATATACCCGCGCGTTTGAGTCAACGAGTGGCTTTACTGTTGTTGCCCATCCTTCTGTGATTGACCGATTATTAACAGCAGAAGCACCAGCAGTAGCCGATTTAGAGCATTTTATTAACCGTGTTATTAAATTTCAGGTCGAAAATTTATATACGCAAGAGCAATACGATATCATTTTAAGTTAAAGTTGTAACAAGATATCGCTTAATCCTTGTTACAACTGAAATTTTACTTTCATTCATGAATTTTAAATACTACTTACATACAGTAGCCCTAGACGTTCTCCCTATTAAACGTCTTAGCAAACAATAAGAGGTATAACCCATGAATGTAAGTGAAAACTTAATTAGCAACGGTCTTAAACATGTTTTAGAAAGCACGCCAGTAAATAGCTGCTATATGTTGAATGACCAAGGTAAAGAAGTACCGATTACAACTGCAATGATTCGTTCAGTATGTCATCAGTTGCTTAACCAGTGCCGCACAATCAAAAAATAAGGGGCCAATTCAAAGCCCCTTAATTTTCTAACTTGCTGAATGGTGTTTCAGCTGTTTCTCTGCAATAATTTCTTCAAAACGTTGAATCTCATCTTCTAAATGAGTCAAAAGGTTTTGCATTTTCGGCAAAGCATTTCGACAAGCTGTTAATCCAACTTCAAGCTTATCTAAATAACTGGTCATGGTAATGTTTAGAGCTTGTCCATCCATGACAATTGAAGCAGGGTAGAGCGCATCTAATTTCGCGCCATTCCAATAAAGCGGCTCACGTGGTCCTGGTACATTGGAAATCACTAAATTGAACGCCTGACGCTTAGGAAGCATTCCTGACATGATGTTTAATCCTGCCGGACCATAAACAACTGCACTATAGTTTAAAATTTCATTCGCAGTCATACGGCTAAAGCGTTGCTTTGAATTCTGCATGCTACGGCGAATGATTTCTAGACGTTCTAACGGTTGATCTTTGTGCGTCCCTAGATTTGCCAAAATCATGGTAATTCGATTACTCATGTCAGAATCATCTGTACGTAATGAAGCTGGAACCATGGCAATAAGTGGCTTTTTAGGTAAGCTGTTTTGGCTAATCAAATATTCACGTAAAGCGCCTGAACATACAGCTAGGACAACATCATTAATCGTCACGCCTAATGCTTTTGATATTTTTCTAAGGCGGCTTAATTCAAATGATTGGGCCGCAAAACGACGTGAAGCACTGACTCTTTGGTTCAAAATAGAAACTGGTGCCTGAAAAGTAGAAACATAATCAGGATTTTTACCCATTTCTTTAAATATAGTCTGAGATAGCTCGTGCATGACTTTTGGAGCTATGTCGAGTTGAGATTTAATACCGCCTAAAATACTCTTAATTTTACTAGTACTTGGAGTTGGTACTTTTAGACGCTTAGCTCTTTTGCTCTCAACACACCATAAAGGAACAACATGTTTCTCTTCTGGTGTTTTTGATAGAGATTTCTCGATCAAACGCATACCCGCAACACCATCTACCATGGCATGATGGATTTTAAAATACATGGCAAAACGATTGCCTTCGATTCCTTCAATAATGTCACAAGTCCAAAGTGGCTTTGCACGATCAATTAGTGAACTATGCTGCTGTGAAATATAAACCAGTAGTTCACGAATACGGCCCGGGTGAGGCAAAGCAATGTGGCGAAAGTGATGATCGATATCGAACTCTTCATCTTCATCCCAAAATAGACCACTTAAACGGTTATTGAAGGGCGGAATAGGAATGCTCTTTGAGCGTTTAATATCTTCTACTAAATCATGTACAAAGGTTTCTGGTGCATTTTCAGGAATTTCAAATAAAAATAATCCACCGACATGCATGGGTTGCTGTCTTTTTTCAAGTGACAGAAAAATGAAATCAATTGGGTGTAATGGACGCATAAATCATTGTGCCTCATGCATTTTTCTAAGAAGCCCTTATATGAGCTCTTATTAGAATTATAGAACCGTAAAATTAAGTATATAGCGTTTAGAGTAGAGAAAATATGACTTTGTGTACGGAACATGACATAAAAAAAACCACTGATTTGCCAGTGGTTTTTTGATATCCAATTACTTTTTCATATTACCAGCGTGTAAGCCACACTCTTTTTGAGTGGCTTCTTCCCACCACCAGCGTCCTTCACGCTCATGTTGATTTGGTAATACAGGTCGCGTACATGGTTCACAGCCAATAGAAACAAAACCGCGCTCATGAAGAGGGTTATATGGAATTTCCATCATACGGATGTAGCTCCATACCTCAGCACTTGTCCAGTTCGCTAGAGGATTATATTTAATAAGTTGCTTACCTGGACCCGAGAAACCTGCATCAGCTTGTACTACCGGAATTTCTGTACGTGTACCAGGACTTTGATCTTTGCGTTGACCCGTAATCCAGCCATCTAAAGTCGCAAGTTTTTTACGCAAAGGCTGAACTTTTCGAATACCGCAACATTCTTGATGCCCATCTGTAAAAAAGCTGAATAAACCTTTTTCGTTTACCATGTTTTGAACAGCTTCAGATTCAGGGAAACAAATTTCGATATTGATATTGTAGTGTTTACGGACAGTTTCAATAAATTGATAAGTTTCGGCATGCAGGCGGCCCGTATCGAGACTAAATACACGGAAAGGTTTGCCTAAGCGTGAAGCAATATCAATTAACACAACATCTTCTGCTCCCGAAAATGAAATTGCAATTTCACCTTGTTGGCTTAAGGCAAGTTCTAAAATTTCTCGAGGGCTTTTGGTTGCATATTCAGCAGCAAGAGCATCTACGATATCAATAGTCGGAATAACGGTCATGTGTGTTCCTGGCAAAAGGCTTGGGCGCATTGAGTTATGAAAAATATTCTAAAGGATAGTTGATAAAGTGCTTAGCACTTTAATTTCGATCCTTATGAATAAAATTGATTTGATCAATAACAACGCAAAACTGAAAATCTTAATGGTATGATACAGCAATTTTTAACCAACGTTGGAAGCATTCATGGAAATCGTATGCCTAGATCTTGAAGGGGTTTTAGTTCCTGAAATCTGGATCAATTTCGCTAAAAAAACAGGGATTAAAGAACTCGAAGCAACAACTCGTGATATTCCGGATTATGATGTTTTAATGACTCAGCGCCTTAATATCTTAAAACAACACGGTTTAGGCTTAAATGACATTCAAGAAGTTATTGCTGAGATGGGGCCATTACCAGGTGCAAAAGAGTTTGTTGAATGGGTGAGTACGCATTTCCAACTCGTGATCTTATCAGATACCTTCTATGAATTTGCGCATCCTTTAATGAAGCAATTAGGGTGGCCAACGATTTTCTGTCATAAGTTAGAGACAGATGAAGAAGGCATGATTACCGCTTATAAACTACGTCAACCAGATCAAAAACGTGAGTCTGTTAAAGCACTGCATGGCTTGAATTTCCGTGTAATCGCTGCAGGTGATTCGTATAACGATACAACCATGCTTGGTGAAGCGGACCATGGTTTCTTGTTTGATGCACCAGAAAATGTGATTGCTGAGTTTCCTCAGTTTCCAGCTATTCACGGATATGATGCATTAAAAGAAGCAATCCGTTCAGTTTCACAGCGTACAATCCCAGCTTAAGAATAAATAATAAAAAAGGCGCTTTAAGCGCCTTTTTTATATAAATCAGTTTTAAAACTTAGAATTTATAACCAAGTTTTAAACCATAAGCGATGGCATTGTTGTCAGAGAAGTCTGCAACATATTGATCACTACCAGCTTGTGCGCCAGTTTGAGCTTTAGCATCACCCAACCAGAAATATTTTACGCCGCCAGCAATAAACGTTTGTGGGGTAGGGCTGTATTGAACACCTAAACCTACGTTCCAGTAACCTTCAGTTGGACCTAAAGTAGTTACAGGGTTACCTGCACCAGAGTCCCAACCTACAGAAACGTTACCAGCCCATTTATCATTAAGTTTACGGCCCACACCAGCGTTCACAGACCATTGGTCATCAGAATATTCAACTAAGTTAAAGCCGTTCGGACGCCCAATAAGTCCACCTACAGCTTCTGATACTTTGCCAAATTTATACGGACGAATCGCGAAATCTTTCCAATTCACCCAGCGTACATTCGCAAATGCGACTGTATTTGCCATAATCCCTGTCTGGAAATCAAGGTTTACAGACTGAGGTGTAGTAATTTTAGTTTGACCTTCTACTTGGTTCGCAGCAATAGCTTTACCAATTGTCTGTTGGATCGCTCCTGCTTGAGCGGGAGTTAACTGACCAGCAGCAACTAATTGCCCAATAGTTGATCCAAGCATCCCAGCATTTGCCGTGATTGAGTCTGCAAGTGCGATAGTTTCATCTGCATTAATTTTATGATCAATTTCTGAACGATATGTAATAGACGCTTTAAGTGCAATTTCTGGAATCTGGAAAGCGGCCCCTGCTAACCAACCAGCTGCTCCATCTTCAGGAATAGAAGCGTCATAGCCATTATATAAACTATATGCAGAACCTCTTAAATGAACATTTCCTTTAATCGTTTGGTATACACCACCACCATAAAAGTTAAAGTTTTCAGTAGGCTGGAAACCAAAAATCATTGAAATATTTTGGCTATCAACTTCAACAGAAGTTCCACCTTGAGTTCCGCCTAAAGCACCTGTTGTAATTGGTAAACTACCAAGGATTGGATCTGAAGGGCTTGCTACGAAAGCATTATTTCCAGAATATTGTGCATCAGCTCCAAATGGTTGATCGTAAAGTAAACCAAAAGAAAATTTATCAGTAAGTTGTAGTTTTAATGCAGCACTTGGGAAGTAGTAATCATCTCCCATATCGCCAATGTTCCGACGCGTTGCAGTTGTGCCTGCTTCTTTACCCGCTACATCTGGATCTAAAACAGAAATACCTGCTTCAAAGTAGTTACCAGGCTGCAAAAATGCAGAGATAGATTGTCCAGAGCGATCCAATGCTGCTGCAAAAACCCCAGTTGCAGGCAGCGTTGCTAAAATCATTGCAGTGCTCAGATGTTTTAATTTCATTTTAATCTTTCCTTGAACTTCAAGACATTTTTTTAAAAGTAACAGAGTTAAACCGTTTAAACTGTGTTGCCTTCAAAGCTCCTAATTACAAGTAATAGAAGCTTTGATAACTCCATGTAACAAAAATAGCATAATTACAATAAGAGTAAATCTGTTATATGAACTGGGCAGTACTCATTTTTTATACAAATAGTGTCAATAATGGATGAAATATGAAGGAGTATTTGTATTGTTAAATTAATTTAATTAATTGATATTTATATTTTTTATCTATTAGTGGTGGCCTTTATTTTTATGACATTTTTATCACAAATCCAAGAAAAATGGTCAAAGATTTTTTTGTAAAAATATGAATTAAGTGATTATGAAATGAGTATTGGTTGTCATTTTTAGTTGATAAGTCTAGTTTTTCTACATCTGTATATTATTGATTAAGTTTTATATTATTCATTTTATGAAAAAGTTTACCTTAATTTTTTTACCATTTGATCTATTTTTTGAGCGAATTTGGATTCTATATTTGAAAGTTATGTGTAATAAAAAACCGAAAATAATGATCTAAATTCGGTTATTTAACTTTCATAGCTAAAACATAGCATTAGAGTGGATATAGTTTTTCATCAAATTGCTCAAGTTTGGGAAATTTTAATGACTCTAGCTGGTCAAGATGAGTAAGGTAGATTACATAGTCTTCAAGAAGGGTCTGTCGTGCTTCTTGGCTAATATACGGTACATGGTAAGCAATGAATGGAGGTAAGACTTCAAAACCAGCATATGCCAAAGTACCACGTTGAATCGGCGATAAATAATTTTCGATTGGTCCGTGAATTGAGTTTTCTCCAAACATGTGTGTTCTACCACCGAGTGTTAAACACAACATCGCTTTTTTACCTGTCATGCCACCATGGTTGTAAAACCGCTTACCCCCATAAAAAAGCCCAGATACAAACACACGATCAATCCAGCCTTTTAAAATTGCTGGCACAGATGTCCAATAAAGTGGGAAATTTAAAATGACGAGATCAGCTTTTTTTACCTTTTCAATTTCTGCTTGAATATCTGGAGCTAGAAGCTGATTTTTGCTGGCATTTCTTTGTTCTAGTGCATAGTTAAAATATTCAGGCTGATTAAGCTCTAAGAAATCCTCTTGGGATGCAATAGGGTTAAATTGCATCTGATATAAATCTGAAACTTCTACGCTGTGCCCCAATTTTTCTAAGGTTTGTTTGGCTTTACTTTTTAGAGCAGCAGTAAAAGACTGTGGTTCTGGATGGGCATGGACAATCAGAATGTTCATAAGGCGACCTGTGTTCTTTTCAGAAATTGTGCTGTCTAGTGCAATTCAGCGGATTTTGTTTTGAATAACTATGCATCAATTTAAAAGCATGGCATAGTTCATGAACTGACAGTTTTTACCATTTCGCGCCATTTTATTTTGCTCATATGGGTTGCTCATGAATCCAGAATTACCCGGAACTTATATTAATTTAATCGTTGAGACTGTTAAGCGGTGGGGTGTCTCTGGTGAGCAGCTTTTAAATGGAAGTGGAATAACCTTAGACCAATTAGAAAAGCCTTACTGGTATGTTGAGTTCAACATCTTAAATCAGCTTATTGAGCGGGCGATCGAGTTATGCAAAGAGCCAGCACTAGCAGGATATTTAGCTTTAAGCATGACGGCTTCATGTTATGGTTCAGTCGGAATGGCTGCCATAGTTTCTCCAAATTTAGGAGAAGCACTGAAAATACTTGAACAATTCATTGGTTCACGTTGTAAGGTTTTTAAACCAGAATTAAAACAAGAAAATAATGATGCATGTTGGTCAATTCATCAGCCAGTCAATACATTTCAGCTGAGCCCAAATGCCAACATTTTTTTGTTAGTCGGTTTTGTTCAAATTGCGAAAAAATTAACAGGGCTTTCTCATTTGGGAAAAGTTGAATTACAAATGCCAGAGCCGATAGGTTTTGGCCAAATCAGTCATCAACTGGCTGTAACTTGTTTATTTAACCAAAAGCGTAATCGTTGGATATTTCCAAAAGAGTATTTAGCACAACCAGTATTAACGGCAGACCCAATGCTAGCGCCGTTGTTAAATGCGCAATGTAAGCGGGATATAGAGAAATTAAACTTAAAAAGTAGTTGGAAAGGACAAGTCAAACAAGTTGCCGAAAAATTGCTTATGAATGGGAATATTGAGGCGTTAAAAGTTGGGCAAGTGGCTCATATCTTAAATATGTCAGAGCGAACTTTGCAACGCTATTTAGCTCTTGATGATACTAGTTTTACACTTTTGGTTGACTCACTGAAAAAGGAGCATGCCCAGAAACTTTTAACTCAAAATAACATGTCGATCGAAAAAGTCGCTTTAATGCTAGGTTATGCCGAGACTTCTCACTTCACCCGTGCATTTAAGCGCTGGATGGGAGTAACGCCTAAATATTTCCAAACCCAGCATAAAATGACGGATTCAAATTAAAGGGCCACAAATTTAAATTCGTGGCTTTTCATTTATTATTTAAGTCAATTAAGTAGATTGTTCTGGCTTAGATGAGAGTGATTCAATCACTTCAAAATAGCTAGGTGGTGCTGGAACATGGCCGCGCTCTCTCAATAGACGATGCATACGTGGCAGTTTAAAGTAGGGGACCGAAGCCATTAAATGGTGTTCCATGTGGTAATTGACATGAATAGGCGCTACAAAACTTCTAGCAATCCAACCTGCACGTGTAGTACGGGTATTAGTTAAAGCGGTATTACTCGTTTGCATCCCTGCATGTTCGGCCATTGAGCGAATTCTTAAAAATAATGGAAACGGTGTCAAATACGCTAAAGGCCATAACCAATAAAACCGTTGCTGACCAAAAGCTTTTAAAACACCATAAAGAGCAACATTGGTAGCAATGGCACCACTACTGTTTTTTATAAGACTTTTGGCATAGTCAACGAAATCTTTATTGCTTCGATCTAACCAGACTTGATCATTGGCAACAGTCCATTTCATTAGATCTAGATCCATTAACACTCGACCAAAGCTAAACTTTAATCCTGTCATACCTGTTAAGTCGCGTAAAAATTTACGAGTAAGCGATTTTTTGCTTACAGGAAAACCAGAAACTAACGAAAGATCGGGGTCATCTGGAGTAGAGGTTTTTGCATGATGACGGACATGATGTACGCGGTATTTTTGTAAATCATTCCAGATTGGACGGGCGCATAGCCATTCACCTACAAAGTCATTTATTTTCTTATTTTTGAATAAGCTTTTATGAGATGCATCATGCATCAAAATTGCTAGACATAACTGGCGACCCGCCAATATGGCCAAAGCTAGCATACAAGCAAGTAATTTGCCCCAGCTAGGTAAGTAATCCCACATCATGATTAAGCTTGCAAATGTTCCGCCAATAACAGCCCACGTACTTGCAACAGCCCAAGCACCGTATATGTCTGAGGGTTGTGTGAGTTCTTGTATTTCTTCTCTGCTAAATAGATCGGTCACACTCACTTGTGCATTCATTTTTATTCTCCCAAATCAGATTTTGGCATTCATATTTTATATTACAAATATAATCATAAAATTTTAAAAAGTGAAATATTTGTTTGTAAAAAAATAAATCGCCCTTTAGTGGGCTAATTCATTTTCATAAAGTTTCTGCCATAGCTTTTGTCCAATCGAATCGAGCTGCTGTACATTTTGAGCAAACTGATTGCGGGCATGTTCATCAACAAATGGAGAGGGTAGTAGAGGATCATTCATGAGTAAGGTAATTGTTTCACGTCCTAATAACAAAGCTTGGGTAGCAGCCTCATTTAAGGATAGATTTTTATATTTTAAAAACCATTCTTGAATATCTTGACTATACATTTCATAGTTCTTTTCAAGCTGTTTGGTATCCCACAAAGAATGAATTAACGAAACTGTTTTTGCGTCAAATTTTTGAATAATAGAAATTTTAGCTTCATTTTCAAGACCCGCTAAAATGAGCTCTTCACATGTTTTTTCAAAGCTATACGCTAAATTATCTGGGCGTATATAAATTCCAGTTTCGAGTTCTCTAAAACCAAATTGACGTAAAGCGTGTTCTCTCTTTTTTAAAGCGGTTCGATCAATACGACCTAATGTCCCCGTAAATACTGCCAGATAGTGTTGTTGCCATTCTTTAGTCTGCTTAATGCCATTTTTACGATTCAAAATGACTTTTGCCCATTCTTTGGTTGATGGCGAAAGTTGATAAATACCGCGTTCGACACTTTCTATCATGCCTTCATTTAATAGCCGCGTTGTAGCCACACGAATACCGTTGTCACTCATATTAAAAAGTTTAGCGGCAATCAATATTTGTTTAATGGTGAGCTGAGGATAAGCAGAGGAAAGAAATAAATCGATAATGAGATGGCGTGCATTAATTTTGGTATTTTTCATTCAGACTGAATTTTTGATATGAGTTGCATTTGATCAGAATAATATCATGTTTTTTTAAGGACTTTTTAAGATCATTTTGTAGAGTAAGTTAAGGTAAAAAGCTTTGTCTATAACAAGAAAAACTTTGGCAGTTCTTAACCAAGTTTTATCTTTTTACGATAGTTAACCCAAGTTTGTCATCATGATGTGATACATTATCGCACTTTAAATAAACTGCCTTTAACTAGGGGCAATAACCACAAACGTTAGAAATGATCTGATATTGAACTTGTGTTAAGTCTAATTTGGGACTTACCAATTTCGATAAAACAAATTTTAGGTCGTTCTAATGATTAACTTTCTTTGAGCAAGTTATGGAAAATTTTGAAGTTATAAAAGCACTGTTTTTAGGCTTTGTCGAAGGCTTAACTGAATTTTTACCTATCTCGAGTACAGGCCATTTAATTTTATTTGGTCATATTATCGATTTCCACTCAGACGGCGGTCGTGTATTTGAGGTCGTAATCCAGTTAGGTGCTATTTTGGCAGTGTGCTGGTTATACCGACAAAAAATTATTAACTTGATTAAGGGATTCTTTAGCGGTGATGTGGAGTCACGTCATTTTGCGATTAGTGTGCTTATTGCATTCTTTCCAGCAGTCATTATTGGTGTTCTAGCTGTCGACTTCATTAAGAGTGTTCTATTCAGCCCAATCGTCGTTGCGATTGCCTTAATTGTCGGTGCCCTTATCATTTTCTGGGTGGAATCTAGACAGTTTGAACATAAGACCCTAGATGCAACTAAAATTACTTTTAAACAAGCGCTTTTAGTAGGTCTTGCTCAGTGTGTGGCGATGATTCCGGGAACTTCACGTTCAGGCGCAACAATTGTAGGCGGAATGTTTGCAGGTTTATCACGCAAAGCGGCTACAGAGTTCTCTTTCTTCCTTGCAATGCCGACCATGTTGGGTGCTGCGACTTTTGACTTGATTAAAAATGCTGACGTACTTACCTCAGACAATATGATTAATATTGGGGTAGGTTTCGTTGCTGCTTTTATTGCCGCGCTGTTTGTTGTAAAAGCATTGGTACTGTTTGTTGAGCGTCACACGTTACGTGTATTTGCTTGGTACCGAATTGTACTTGGTGTAATTATTTTGATTGCAGCAATGTTCTTTAATTTATCGGCTTAAATAATCTTATAAATTGAAAAAAACCTAGAATGCTCTAGGTTTTTTTATGCCTAAAAATTGATTTGAGTTGCCTATTTATACAAAGTAAACGCAAGACAGATGTTTTCATTTTAAGTTCATTGTTATATTGATTATTAGATTATCTCTCACAATAAAACTATGCCGCAAAATCATCTTACAGAACATTTGGTCGATGCATTTTTGCACTTGGCTCCAGCAGAAGGCCTCTATCCTACTTTTATTTCTAATATCACTTTAATGCGTGTAGATCATTCCACACCACCTATTGCCGTGCTGCAAGAACCCTCAATTGTTTTAGTGATACAGGGGTTAAAGCGCGGATATATTGGTAAAGAAATCTTTCAGTTTCAACAAGGTCAGTGTTTATTTATCTCAATTGCAATACCGTTTGATTGCGATACTGTTGTTGAAAATAATGAACCCATGTTGGCAATCGCAATAAAGTTTGAACCACAAATGATGGCTGATCTCATTACTAAAATGGATAAACAGCAACAAGTGGTTACTGAAGATACTCATTCAGAAGATTTAAAATTGAGTTGTGGGCTTAGAGTGATTGACATGAATGCGACCATTTCAGAGGTTGCTCTCAGGTTACTCAATTTACTTCGTTCTAAACAAGATACTTTTATATTGGGTGAGCAAGTTAAAAGAGAATTGGTTTATCGTGTGGTGCAGGCTTCAGGTGGCAATCTAGTCGAGAGCTTATCGGCTATGGCAAGTCGAAATGGCGTGATTTACACCATTTGTGAAATTATTCAACGTGATTATTATCATAACTTAACGGTTCAAGAGTTGGCGAAACAAGCGGGCATGAGCATATCGCTTTTTTATCAAACTTTTAAAAAGGTGACGAATTATTCGCCCTTACAGTACATCAAAATTACTCGGTTACATAAGGCACGTGAGTTAATCATGAACAATAAAATGGGTGTAGCAGAAGCAGCCTATGAAGTTGGTTATGTCAGTGCTTCTCAATTTAGCCGAGAATTTAAGCGACTGTTTGGAGTTCCACCCAAGTCCTCAATTATTTAACGTAGATTAGTATTTTTAGATATAAATCAAACATGGAGCATTTTATGACCCTTCCAACAACCATGAAAATTATTGAAATTACGGCTCCGGGTGGACCTGAGGTTCTAAAAGTTCAAGATGCTAATATTCCGGCACCTCAAGCAGATGAAGTCTTAATTGAGGTAAAGGCTGCTGGAATTAACCGCCCTGATGTATTGCAGCGTATGGGTTTATATCCAATGCCTAAAGGTGTTACTCAAATACCCGGACTTGAAGTCGCTGGTGTTGTGGTCGCTGTAGGTGACCAAGTGGATCAATTCAAGATTGGCGATAAAGTTTGCGCCCTAACAAATGGCGGCGGTTATGCAGAATATTGTGCGGTAACTGCAACTCAAGTATTACCAATACCTGAAAATTTATCATTTACTCAAGCTGCTGCGATTCCAGAAACATTTTTTACAGTTTGGGCAAATCTATTTGATATTGGCCGTTTAAAGAAAGATGAAACTGCATTGATCCACGGTGGGGCAAGTGGTATTGGAACCACAGCTTTAGCGATTTGCCAAGCTTTAGGGATTAAAACTTTTGCTACGGTTGGTAGTGAAGATAAAGTTGAAGTACTCTCTAGTTTCACCACAGCAATTAACTATAAAACCCAAGATTTTGAGCAGGAAGTTTTGAAGCACACTCAAGATCAAGGTGTTGATGTCATTTTAGATATTGTAGGTGGTTCTTATTTCACGAAAAATTTAAATCTATTAAAACGTGATGGCCGACTGGTCATTATTGGTTTTATGGGTGGACGAATCGCAAAAGAATTTGATTTACAAAAACTGATTTTAAAGCGTGCCACAATTACGGGCTCAACGATGCGAGCACGTAATAGCCAAGAAAAAGCCCAGATTGCCCAATCTTTGCATGAGCATGTGTGGCCATTATTGGCTCAAGGTAAATGTTTACCGCAAATCTATAAGACGTATGCTTTTTCAGATGTACAAAGTGCTCACGCATGTATGGAACAAGGTGATCATATTGGAAAGATCGTTTTAGAAATGAATGCGTAACACTGTAATCATTGAAGTTTGGGCGAACGACAGGTTCGCCTAAACTGAATTTTATAATTCTAGATTCTGCCTATTTCTCTATAAAAATTGCCAAATTCTATTGGCAGATTGCACTAGTTCCATAACTTCACTTATAAATTGAGTAAGAAATAAAAATGGGTTCTTACCTTATTATTTCTTTCCATACTGATGAAAAAGGATAGTAACAATGAATACCGCAAATATTGATGATAAAAATCCTACTCCAGATTTGGCTGAAGATAATGCCTTTTTCCCATCACCTTATTCACTAAGTCAATATACTGCTCCTAAAACCGATTACGATGGCACCACTTATTCAACGCCGTATGCGGGCAATAAAAAAGTTTTAATGATTGCAACTGATGAGCGTTACATTCAGATGCAAAACGGTAAGTTCTTTTCAACAGGCAACCATCCTGTAGAAATGCTTTTACCGATGTTTCATTTAGATAATGCAGGCTTCGAAATTGATATTGCGACACTTTCAGGAAATCCAGCCAAACTTGAAATGTGGGCAATGCCAAAGCAAGAACAAGTGGTGTTAGACACCTTTCAGAAATATGCAGATAAATTAAAAAATCCGCTAAAACTAGCTGACATTTTAGAAAATGCAGTTGGTGAAAACTCACCCTATGCGGCTGTATTTATTCCGGGTGGGCATGGCGTATTAGCTAAAATTCCACATAGTCTTGAGGTAAAGAAAGTTCTTAAATGGGCGGTTGAACAAGATAAATTTATTATTACGTTATGCCATGGTCCAGCCTCATTACTGGCTGCGGCAGTTAATGAACAGCCAGAAAACTATATTTTTAAAGGCTATCAAATTTGTGTATTCCCTGATTCATTAGATAAAGGAGCAAATATTGATATTGGTTATATGCCTGGAGCTTTACCTTGGTTAGTGGGTGAAAATCTTGAAAAACTCGGTGTAGAAATTTTAAATAAGGGCATTACAGGTCAATGTCATAGAGACCGTAAATTGCTAACTGGTGATAGTCCGCTTGCTTCTAATAATTTAGGGAAACTTGCAGCTGAAACATTGTTGGCTGAAGTGAAGGATTAAGTGATGAAATATGTACGCCCTGCGGGACTCGAACCCACGTCGGTCGCTTAGGAGGCAACTGCTCTATCCAGTTAAGCTAAGGGCGCATAATTTTATGATTATAAACAAAAAAGCTATTGCGAAGGCAATGGCTTTTTTACGTTTTAGTTATTAAAAATTTTGCCAGAGTGGCCAATAAAGATAAAGTTGAACCATTCAACGGTTTCAAACACTTATATCTGTAGAAAAACAGTTTATAAAGCTAAAAAATCACAAAAACTTCATGTTGATCTTTCTATGATCTGAAGCAAAACACGAAAAGGTTTAAGACAAGCAATTGAGTAGATGAAACTGTTCCCGAAAGGTTGTTTGTTAAAAATCAGATTTAGCTACCTATAATTCAAAAGGGCATAGCATGAAAAAAATTGATGAACAGGACTTATCTAGAATTATTGAAATGGCATGGGAAGATCGAACCCCATTTGAAGCAATTGAGCGAGAATATGGCTTAAGTGAAAGCGAAGTGATTCGTTTAATGAGATATAACCTGAAAACCAATAGTTTTAAACTTTGGCGTAAACGTATGGCAGGGCGTAAAACTAAACATCAACAATTACGTTCACCAGCCGTTGAACGAGCTTACTGCTCTCGTCAGTATAAATATGCTTAACATCATCATATATAACCAATTGAAATACATCTGATTCAACAATGAAGAGTCGTGTTGAATCAGTTAAAATAATCTGGTGAAATATTTACTTATTTGAACGGGCTTGTCTTTTACATCTTTCAGAGCAATATTTTACTTCTTCCCAGCAACGTTCCCATTTTTTTCGCCAGTCAAAAGGGCGTTGGCAATAGACACATATTTTCTGGGGTAGATGCTGTTTTTTCATGATATTAAAGCTCATCAAGTTGATGAATAAGTAACTTTGCATGCTTCATGACAGAAGCTTTATCTTTCATACGATCAAGGTTTTTATAAATCATCGACATTCTGGGATTCTGACGAAATATGGCCTCATGCTGGCTCATAAAATACCAATACAAACTGTTAAATGGACAACTGTCTGGTTCAGTTTTGGTTTTGACGTTATATGTACACTGCTGACAATAATTTAACATTTTATGTATGTAATTACCTGATGCAGCATAGGGTTTACTTGCCATGGTGCCGCCATCTGCATACATTGCCATACCTAATGTATTCGGTAACTCAACCCATTCATAAGCATCTACATAGACAGCTAAATACCATTCGCAAATTTCTGATGGGTTTACACCTGCTAAAAGCGCAAAGTTGCCTGTAATCATTAAACGCTGAATATGGTGAGCATATCCATGTGCAAAGGTATTTCTGAAACACTCGGCCATACATGCCATTTTTGTATTACCCGTCCAGTAATATTGTGGCAGCGGCGTGCTGGCTTGAAGGGTATTTTGATCGCTATAGTCAGGCATACACAACCAATAGATTCCACGCACATATTCCCGCCACCCTAATATCTGCCGAATAAATCCTTCTACTGCATTTAAGGGAGCCTGTCCGCTGTAATAGGTTGTTTGAGCAGCGTCACACACTTCTTTTGGCAACAACAATCCACAATTTAAATAAGGTGAGAGCAGACTATGAAACATAAAATCTGAACCATAAACCATGGCATCTTGATAATCGCCAAAGTGAGGTAAGATGTTAGAAATAAAATGATCTAGAGCAAGTAGGGCATTTTGACGGGTAGTTGCCCATTGAAAGGAGTTGATATTGCCGATATGTTGTGAAAATTCTTTCTTGACCAGTTGAATAACATCTACATCAATTTGATCATGCTCAAAGGCTAATTTTGATGGCAAAGATGGATTGCCTGACCACGCTTTTCGATTGGCTTGATCAAAGTTCCATTGCCCGCCAACGGGTTGTTGGTCATGCATTAAATAGTGAGTTTGCTTGCGCATTTCTCGGTAAAAATATTCCATTCTTAGTGTCTTATATTTGTTTGCCCATTGCTTGAATTGTTCTACGGTACAAAAGAATCGATCATCTTCTAAACAAATAACAGGTAGTTTTAGCTTGTTAGCCCATGAATTTTCGATTTCATGTTGTAAGCGATACTCACCACATTGGGTAATGACGAGAGCATTCGCCGAGAAGTGTTGCTGCTGCAAAGCAATAAAGTCGACTAACTTTTTTATATGACTTTCGCGCTTAAATGTGTGATAACGGATTTTCCAACCCTGTGCTTTTAATTCTTTTGCAAAGTGCCGCATTCCACTAAAAATCAGTGCTATTTTTTGTGGATGATGAGCAACATAAGATGTTTCCTCAAATACTTCAGCCATCAAGATAACGTCTTCATTCCGGTTTAAATACTTGAGCGTTGCGAGTTGGTGATTTAATTGATCACCCAGAATTAAACCAAATCGCATATTTTTGCTTCATGAGATGGAACTAAAACTAGTCTATATTTTCAGAGATCAATTTTATGTGAAGCAGAGCTTCTAACTTCATCACTAGTCACTTAGCTATAAAAAGATAAAGACAACTTGAAAACATAACGCATGTGAATAAAATGTGATTTTAATCAAAAAGATACAAATTAAATAAATTGAAGGTGTTTGCCAATATGCGTAAGATTTTAAAAAATATGTTTAAGCTTGATCCTTTTGAAGGAGCTATAGAGTCCATCGAAAGGTTCTTCACTCGAGTATATAAATGGATACCAACAACCATCCTATTGCTTATATTTTTCAGCAACAACAACTTTTGGTTGATGCGAATTTTAATCTACCTTGCCTTGAACAGCAGGAATATGATTTACCTATACAAGCAGACCCTCTAGTAATAGCAAGAGATTTCCAAGAAAGCGAACTTATACCAAATGGATATCAGTTCATACCCATTCGCCAACTCTTACAGTATTGGACTAAATCTCAGTTTGAGCAGGCAAGTCGCGCTTTTCAGTTGCTAGAGTGGCGCCGTAATCATCAGTTTTGTAGTCGTTGCGGACATAAAACCCAGCAGCATAAGACTGAATATTCGATGACTTGTCCAGCATGTAATTTTAGTCAATATCCTAGGGTCAATCCTTGTGTAATTACCATTATTACGCGTGGTGAGGGCGAGATTTTGCTGGCTAAAAATGCTAGAAATAAGAGCCAGATGTACAGTTTAATTGCTGGCTTTGTCGAGGTAGGGGAAACACTAGAAGATGCTGTTCGACGTGAAACATTAGAAGAAGTGGGATTACACATTAAGAATATTCAGTATTTGGCGAGTCAACCATGGCCATTTCCCAGTAACTTAATGTTGGCCTTTAAAGCTGAATATGAAGCGGGCGAAATTGAAATTCAGGAGAAAGAACTTAGCGATGCTCAGTTTTTCAAATTTAATCAATTACCTGAAATTCCATTTAAGGGCAGTATTGCTCATGCAATGATTATGCACGTTATTCATGGCACACCTGTCGCTGATGATACGAAACAGTGGCTTTAAACTGAGATTCAGATATTACTTTAATCTTATAGTGTTAAATAAAAAAGCCATTGTCTAGACAATGGCTTTTTAGATTTATTTATTCTTCCGGATTCTCAATGGAATCTAATTTTTTAGGATTTAAATAGTCAAAAAGTACAAGCATTGCTGTAATCCAAATAGGGATCATCATTACTGACTCTTTGAAGCCTTGAGTCCACATAATATAGAGAACCACAGCAATAAAGGCTAAAACTAGATAATTACTAAAAGGTGACCATAACGCTGGAAAAGAAGTCTTAATATTCGCGTGCTTAACAAAGCGTCTATACTTTAAATGTGTAATTGATATCATTGCCCAGTTTAGAACAAGTGCACCAACCACAACATACATAAGATGTCCAAGAGCATCTTCAGGTACAAAGTAATTTAAAAGAACGCAACCAAAGATTAATAAAGCAGAAAGCAGAACAGCGGGAATAGGAACCCCTTGTTTATTGGTTTTTGCAAAAACTTTTGGTGCATTCCCTTGTTGAGCGAGACTGTATAGCATACGGCTATTTGCAAACATCCCACTGTTATAAACAGATAGTGCAGCAGTTAAAATAATAAAGTTCAGTAAGTGTGCAGCCCAACCAATGCCCATTTGACTAAAAATCATAACAAATGGACTTTTGTCGAGACCGCCAAGATCTAATTGGTTCCACGGCACTAATGAAAGTAAAATTGCCAATGAACCGATATAGAAAATCAAGATACGGAAAACGACTTGGTTAATTGCTTTTGGAATCGTTTTTTTCGGATCTTTTGCTTCTGCTGCGGCCATACCAATCAGTTCGATACCACCAAAGGCGAACATCAAGAAAGCCAACATATAGAAGAGGCCGCTAAAGCCATTTGGAAAAAATCCACCATGAGACCAAAGGTTACTAAATGAAATATTTGAGCCTACATCTGCTGTAAATAGCAAATAGAGTCCAAAAACAATCATAGAGATGACCGCAGCAACTTTAATAATAGCGAGCCAGAATTCGGACTCACCATAAAATTTGACGTTTGTTAGGTTAATTGCCGTAATCACGACAAAGAAAAATAAGACAGACGTCCACGCTGGAATATGAGGCCACCAATAATTAATATATTTGGCCACTGCGGTGAGTTCACTCATCGCAACCAGAACGTAGAGTATCCAATAATTCCATCCGGTTAAAAATCCGGGAAATTTCCCCCAGTATTTATACGCAAAATGGCTGAACGATCCTGCAACAGGTTCTTCAACAATCATTTCTCCCAGGTGGCGCATAATTAAAAAAGCAATTAAGCCACCAATGGCATATCCTAAAATAATGGATGGTCCCGCAGATTGAATCACTTGCGCCGAGCCTAAAAATAATCCGGTACCAATTGCTCCACCCATAGCAATTAATTGGATATGTCGATTTTTTAGTCCTCGTTGAAGTGTAGAAGATTCGTTGGTCAAAGGTCTTCACTCACTATGAATAAGTAAATTATTCTAATAGATGGAGTTATTTTAGCCTAGACTACAAATTAATAAGGCGTGACTGAAAAGTAATTGTAAAAAATATTTAAAATCATGATGTTGCTTTTAATATTTCTATTTCGAGTGAAAAGTACTCTAAAAAATATAATTTCAGATAGACTTTTTTTCTTAGATTTTGCTTAGATTAAGTCATTGCAAGCATATTGTTAAATTCACAAAATATACTCGCGTCAATACGATTGATGTATAAAGCAGATCGCTATCTCTTGGCCTTAAAACAATTTAAGATGCAGAGAAGGGTAAACAAGAATGCTTGTTTTGATATAGAAGAACATAATAGTAAGGATAACAGTTGATATGAGCTCAGTACCGCAAATTAAAATTCCAGCAACTTATATGCGTGGTGGAACGAGTAAAGGTGTCTTTTTTAAGCTTGATGATTTGCCCGAAAAAGCCCAAGTTGCAGGTCAAGCAAGAGATCAGCTCTTACTACGTGTAATTGGTAGTCCAGATCCTTATGGAAAACAAATTGATGGCATGGGTGGTGCCACTTCGAGTACCAGCAAAACTGTTATTCTCGCTAAAAGCACTCAGCCAGATCATGACGTTGATTATTTGTTTGGTCAGGTTTCAATTGATCAGGCTTTTGTAGATTGGAGTGGTAACTGCGGTAATTTAACCGCTGCGGTTGGCTCTTTTGCGATTTCAAATGGCTTAGTTGATGCCGATCGTATTCCAGAAAATGGCCTATGCACGGTTCGAATTTGGCAAAAAAATATTCAAAAGACCATTATTGCGCATGTGCCTATTACCAATGGACAGGTTCAAGAAACCGGAGATTTTGAACTAGATGGGGTGACTTTCCCTGCCGCTGAGGTCCAAATTGAGTTTTTAGATCCTGCCGATGATGGTGAAGAGGGCGGTGATATGTTCCCGACAGGGAATGTTGTTGACCAATTAGATGTTCCAGAGATTGGTAGTTTTCAAGCCACATTTATTAATGCTGGTATTCCAACCATTTTCTTAAATGCAGAAGATTTAGGATACGAAGGTACTGAGTTACAAGATCATATTAATAGTGACGCAACTGCATTGGCACGTTTTGAAAAAATTCGTGCCTATGGCGCAGTTCAGATGGGCTTAATTAAAGATATTTCAGAAGCAGCAGCGCGTCAGCACACCCCAAAAATTGCTTTTGTCTCTAAACCAAAAAACTATACGGCATCAAGCGGTAAGTCAGTTTCAGAGAATGATGTTGATTTACTCGTTCGTGCTTTGTCGATGGGTAAATTACACCATGCCATGATGGGAACAGCGGCGGTAGCAATTGGTACAGCGGCTGCTATTCCAGGCACTTTAGTAAATTTAGCAGCTGGTGGCGGTGAGCGTGAAGCAGTACGTTTCGGGCATCCATCTGGGACACTACGTGTGGGTGCTCAAGCTGAACTTACAAATGGCCAGTGGGTTGTTAAAAAGGCCATTATGAGTCGTAGTGCGCGTGTGTTAATGGAAGGTTGGGTACGCGTTCCGGGTGACAGTTTCTAAAAGTTACTTAAGAATGAAAAAGCCTCTCCATTTTGTAGAGGCTTTTTTACCTAGGCCTTCGAAAACTCATCACGCACTTTTCACAGTGAATCGTGTATGATGTAGCGCATGAATGCTTCATAACATTCAATAAAATTTCTCTACTGATTTTATCGAGGCGACTGTGTCATCACTCTCTCAAGTTAATGCGGATGTTTTAAAACAAGCTCAACAACGTATTCAACAAGATTTATTGACGACACTGGCCGCATTCTCAATTCCAGAGCCTTTAAAAAGTGCAGTTCACCATGCAGTTATGCTTGGTGGAAAGCGTGTGCGTCCGGCTTTATGTTATGCCACTGCCTCTTTACAGCCAAATCCAAATTTTGCTGCGGCTCGTCGTGCGGCGGTTGCTGTAGAGTTAATTCATTGCTACTCACTAGCGCACGATGACTTGCCCTGTATGGACAATGATTTACTGCGTCGTGGTCAGCCGACTTGTCATGTTGCGTTTGGTGAAGATACTGCTTTGCTTGCTGGTGACATTTTACAATCAATGGCTTTTGAGGTTTTAGGTAGCCGTTTGTTTGATGAACAAGGGCAGGGTACTGATGCTGCGATTGTATTAAAACAAATGCAGATTTTAGCAACTGCTAGCTCCAAAATGGTTTCTGGACAGGTTTTAGATTTGCAAGCTGAAGGCAAGCAAATTACTCAAGACGAACTTGAAAATATCCATCGTAATAAAACGGGTGCGCTCATTCAGGCAGCCATTATGATGGGTGCAGTGACAATTTTCTCTGGAACAGATCAAGCAATTCCAAAGTTACGTCAATATGGACAAACAATTGGACTAGCTTTTCAAGTGTTAGATGATATTCTCGATATTACTTCGAGTACCGAAACCTTGGGTAAAACTGCAGGTAAGGATGAACAAGTACAAAAATCGACATATCCAGCCTTAATGGGGCTCGAACAAGCAAAGGTCTATGCTAAAGAATTGCATGATCAAGCCTTTGAAGCCTTAGCGCATTTTGGTGACGATGCGAAAGAATTAGTAGATATTTCACAATTCCTTTTAGCACGTACCAATTAATAATATTAAATCAATATTCATAACTTCTATTCATATTCAATGAATAAGGGAGAAAAGAATGAATGGTGAACAACTCCATCAAAAAGCAATTGAAATCGCGCGTAATCTTCCCTTTAGTCAACAGACCCATCCATTTGGGCCAGACTATGAAGTTTTTAAAATTTTAGAGAAAATGTTCATGTTGACCGCAGAAGTAGCTGGCGTCAAAATGGTTAATGTTAAATGTGATCCCTATAAAAGTCAGGAATATCAGGAGCTCTATTCATTTATTATTCCGGGATATCACATGAATAAAAAACACTGGATTTCGATTACACCGCATAAGAACTTAACAAGAGATTTACTTCAAGATTTAATTCGCGACTCTTATGATTTGGTTGTAAAAAAACTCCCTTTGAAAGATCAGAAAAGATTAAAAAAACCAATAATATAAAAGATAAAAAACGGCGACATATTAGTCGCCGTTTTGTTTTTAAATACTTATTTAAAGTAAACACATTAATTATGTTTTCCCATAATACCGCGAATTGTATTTAAAACATCGGCAGGTAAAACCACAGTTTTAGCATTGCTTGATTTCGCCATATCTTGCATCGCTTTCACATATTGTTCACCTAAAAGGTAAGCAACAGGAATTTCTTTATCACCAACCGCACTAGTTACCATTTCAATTGCTTTTTGAGATGCTTCTGCTAAGACCACTTGAGCTTCAGCATCACGTCGAGATGCTTCTAAACGACCTTCTGCACTTAAAATAGCAGCTTGTTTTTCACCATCGGCTTTTGTAACGGCAGCACGACGTTGACGCTCTGCCGCAGCTTGCTCTTCCATAGCCGCTTGCATGGTGTGAGAGGGTTGAATATCTTGAATTTCAACAGTTTTTAAAGTAATACCCCAATCTGAAATATCATCAGAAATCGCAGCTTTGAGCTTGGCTTTAATATGATCTCGTGAAGACAATGCATCATCTAGATCCATTTCACCTACAATAGAACGTAACGAAGTTTGTACAAGGTTTTGAATCGCCCATGTATAGTTTTCAATACCATAGACCGCTTTTTCTGGTGTGGTTAAATTAATGTAGGCCACTGCATTCATTAGTAATACGGCGTTATCACGTGTAATTACTTCTTGAGATGGAATATCAAGCACAATATCTTTTGTGGTAATTTTATATGCCACTTCATCTACATAGGGAATCACAAAATTAAGCCCAGGATTAAGGGTCGAATGGTATTTACCTAAACGTTGAACAATCCACTTATAACCCTGAGGAACAATACGTACCCCTTTAAAAATGGTGACAGCCACAAAAGCCAAAAAGGCTAAAACAATAATAGTACCGACTGGCATGAAAATACCCTCTCTTTATCTTTAATGTTTATGAAGTACCATGGGACTGGACAATTAAGTCATTACCCGAAATATCAATAACTCTAACACGATCACCGACTTTGACTGGTGTGGTGCTTCGGCAGTTCCACTCATCAGCCCCTAAAATGGGCATTGGAAAGCGAACGATAATTTGATCATGGTCGAGACCGGTTTGGATCACCATACCAATTTGACCAATAGTCGCTTCACGGGGTAATCCCGCTTTAGTTTTATCAATTGATAATGGTTTAATAAATTTGAACCAAAGAATGGTGCATAGCACTGACAGAACTATCCACAATACAATTTGCGTTGTGAGGCTAATATCTGGAAATAACCAGTAGAGAAAGCACACCATAATGGCGGCAATACCAAACCAAAGCGCGGCAAAGGCGGGTAGAATCAGTTCAGAAAGAATAAGTAAGATACCCAATACAAACCAGTGCCAAGGTTGTATAACAAACTCCATAGATCTGCTCTTTTATATATCTTTATGATGGGTAAAAGTGACTCAATA
Organism: Acinetobacter sp. AOR18_HL; assembly: GCF_027855145.1. NCBI lineage: Bacteria > Pseudomonadati > Pseudomonadota > Gammaproteobacteria > Moraxellales > Moraxellaceae > Acinetobacter > Acinetobacter sp. AOR18_HL. The sequence continues at coordinate 75,277 of NZ_JAKTIG010000058.1, read as the reverse complement.
TCACTTTTACCACTGTAGCAGATGATAGGGAGTGTGGATAGAAAAAAACCACCTCAATTAGAATTTAGGGCGTGGTGCAGGCTTAAACGCAGCTGGAGATTTTTTGAAGTTTGCAATTGCAGTTTCAACTTGGCGTATTTGCGCTTGAGCTGCTTTTTCGCCTTCCAAAATTGCTTGGTTACTTGATTTGAGATCAAGAGTACCTAGATGACCAACTTTAGGTTGAATGACAACATTGGCCTGCTTGAGCTCTTCATTAATACTTTGTTGACCCATGATATTAATGGTTTGATCAAGTAATCCCCACATATTGGCTGGGCGATTTCCTGCTGGACGCGCAGAAATATCGACTGCAATCACAATATCCGCACCCATATCACGAGCAGTTTTAACAGGAATTGGGCTAACCAATCCACCATCTACATATTTCTGCTTGCCAATTGTTGCTGGTACAAATACATTCGGAATACTACAAGATGCACGTACGGCTTGGCCTGCATTACCTTTAATGAAGTCAGCTTTTTGACCATTATCAAGGCGTGTTGCCACGGCAGCAAAACGGATTGGGAACTTCTCAATTGGTTTATTGCCTACATTACGGTTAACGTAGTCCTGTAACTTTTGTCCAAGAATAATACCCTGACGATTAAGTGTTAAATCGCGGATATCTGACTCTTGTAACTTTAGAGCCAGACTTTGCAATTGATAAGGTGTTTGTCCACTTGCGTAGATACTTCCAACAAAGCTACCGGCACTGGTACCCGTGACAATTTTAGGTTTAATTCCGTGAGACTCTAAAACCTTAATTACACCAATATGTGAAAATCCTTTTGCTCCACCGCCACCTAAAGCAAGTGCAATCACAGGTTCACGGGCTTTCATTGAGGTTGTCGGTGTTAGTGTTTTGCTAAATTTATCACAGCCAAATAGTGCTAGAGAGATAAATCCAATACTGGCAAATTGAGCAATTTTCATCTTTAAAAATAATCTACGTCGAGATAAATTAAGAGGGCTCATGAGACCAGATTTGCTCAATTTTTGCTAGGTTTTTTTCACTAGATTTTGTAAAGGTTCAGCAAGCCAATTACGATTTTTAGGTGAAATTTTTCCTTCATAACGCTCAAAAATCTTTTTTAAATCTTCTTCATAGTTGCCGCTTGGGTTTAAGTGCCCTAAACAGTGAATAGTCTTATGATCATAATCAAAAGAAAACATGACAATGGGAATATTGGCTTTTGCAGCGATATGATAAAAGCCACTTTTCATTTTTTTTGCTTTTTTACGTGTGCCTTCGGGCGCCATTCCAATCCAGATCTTGTCATATTTTTGAATGGTTGCAACGACTTGCTCAGTAAGTCCATTGGCTGTGTCACGTTTAACTGGAATGACTCCAGCCCAATCTAAAGCTCGTTTAAACGGTGGTTTAAAAAGGGCATCTTTACCTAACACCGTAATTTGAATACCTAATCCGAAAATCGCAAGAAAGCCATACCATCCATCAATATTAGAAGTATGGGGGGAAATAATCGCCACTGCTTTTGGCAAATTAGGAACTTCACCTTCAATTGTCCAACCTTGCGCTAAAAAAATTTTTTTAAATAGCGCTCGGCTTAAAGCAGTACCGCGTTGAGGTACTAAATCAGGTAAATTAGGGAAATGTTGATCCATATTTTTTAAATTTTAACTTGTCCTAGTTTTATCTTAATCTTTTGAAATATATGCTTCATTGGCAAAATGTAAGAACAACATGACATTTGATGTTATTCCTCATTAAACAAATAAAAAGTAGGTTTCTATGTTGCGGCAGCAAAATCTTTATCTTCTGCTATTTTCTTTATATTGGGCCCAAGGACTGCCTGTTGGGTTTATGACCCACGCTTTACCCGTGATCTTAAGAGCAGAAGGAGTTTCACTCGCCCATATTGGTGGCTTTGGCTTATTAATGTTACCGTGGTCAATCAAGATTTTTTGGGCGCCGTGGGTCGACCGACACGCACTTTCCCATTTAGGACATTATCGTAGTTGGATTCTACCTACTCAGTTTTTGACTGTGGGTGTACTGTGTATTTTGTCTTTTTTCCCCGTTCAAGCTTTAGATCAACCTATTTATTTATTCGCATTTTTTATTTCCCTTCTTTTTATGAACTTAACTGGAGCAACACAAGACATTGCTACCGATGCATTAGCAGTCAACTTGTTAAAACATGATCAGCAGCATTGGGGCAATACATTTCAGGTCATTGGTTCACGCTTAGGTTTTATTGTTGGGGGAGGTGCCGTACTTTGGTGCTTAGACTGGTTAACATGGCAACCCACTTTCTTGCTATTAGCAACCATAGTATTTTTAAATACTTTACCTATTTGGTTATTTAAAGAGCCTCAACATACTTCTCATGCGAGTCGCGAACTCAAACTTAATCAGCAAAATTTAGTCCTAAAAATTAAAGCTTACCTAAGATATTTCTCTCAAAATAAAGAACTCCGTTCTTGGTTGGTGGTACTGATCACTTTTAAAGTAGCAGACGGCTTAGCTGGACCATTACTTAAACCTTTAATGGTTGATATGGGGTTAAGTTTTACTCAAATTGGTGTTTACATCACGATGCTCGGTGCAGTAGCAGCACTCGCTGGGGCGGCAATAGCAGGAGGCGTGCTTAAATACTTTTCAAGACCAGCAGCATTAATTGGCTTTTCAATTTTTAAAATTATGAGTCTAGGAGCCTATGCTTATTTAGCCTATGCCTATGAACAAAAAATTCAGTTGAATGTCTGGGTTATATATACAGTCAATGCTTTAGAAGATGCATTCTCGGCAATGCTATTGGTAGCTATGTTGACTCTAGTCATGCATTACAGTCGAAAAGAATATGCGGGGACAGATTTTACCTTTCAGGTTTCAGTTATGGCGACTGTTAGCGGTCTTCTCTATAGTTTTAGCGGTGTGATTGGAGATTTACTCGGTTATTTCCATTATTTGATAGCTATTGTCATTATTGCAGTGATCAGTTTACTGCCTATTTTCCTCTGGAAACATGAGAAACTACAGGAAAAATAATGTTAACTAAATGAAATAAAGAACTTTAATATTGCTCAAGCAGTGATCTAAGCTTTATCTACTACCTTTGTCTATGTTTTTAAAAATGTATATTTTTAGCTATTTAAATGCTCAATTAATTGTGCCATCTTGTGTGGGTAGCAAATGGAAGCTAAATGGAGAAAAAATGGATTTGGATAACAAGAAAAATCATGTGAATCAATCAAAATGGGCAGAAAAATGTTCAATTAGATTGGTTATTAGCCTAAAGTCTAAAAAAGAATAATGAAATAACGATTTAATCATTCTATAAGATAAGAGAGTTGTGTAGGATTCGTTACAACATGAAGTTAAGGTAAAAATCTGTAAATCAAAGTATGTTTTTTATGTCTTTGTTTATCGGTTTTAGTCTTGCACAACGTTGAAATTGGTTTTGGTTGCGGTAATAAAATTAATGTAACCAATGTGGAGGAGAGTTGATTTTTTAGCCCCTAATTTAATGGCGTAAATCAACTTGGCATGGATAGGCAACATAAAATATATTTTTAGGAGTTTTTGATGGATCTATTCCTTAATCGTAAATCTTTCGTTATTAAAAGTTTAGCTCTTACAGTTACAGCTTTAATGATGAGTGGGGCACATGCTGCGACTTCCGACAAAGCGGAAATTCAACAGCTTCGTAAAGAAGTTGAAGCGTTAAAAGCTTTAATTCAAGAACAACGTCAAGTTCAGCAACAACAACAGCAAGTACAGCAACAACAGCAAGTACAGTTAGCTGAAGTTAAGGCACAACCTCAAGCTGCTGCACCAGCTTCTCCATTAGCATCATTAAAATCTAAAACTGGTGCTGATGTGAATCTATATGGTTTTGTTCGTGGCGATGCTAACTATATTATCGAAGGTGCGGATGGTGACTTCGCTGATGTAAGTAAGTCTAATGGTGAAGCAAAAGATAAATTGCGTGCTACTGCTAAAACGACTCGTCTAGGTTTAGATTTTACTGCTCCTGTAAGCAATGCCAAAGTTGGTGGTAAAATTGAGTTGGACTTTGCAAGTGGTGACAATAACAAATCTGAAAACGTACGTATTCGTCATGCTTACTTAACTTATAACAACTGGTTGTTTGGTCAAACTACATCTAACTTCTTGGCGAGCCACGCACCAGAAATGATCGACTTTTCGACGAACATTGGTGGTGGTACAACACGTATTCCACAAGTACGTTATAACTATAAATTAGCTCCTGCGACTCAATTATTTGTTTCAGCTGAGGAAGGTAATAGTTCAGCAACAGGTGACTCAGTTAAATATAGATTACCTGTATTAACAGCTAAAATTACTCAAGGTTATGCTGGTGGTAATGGTAATGCTTCTGCTCGAGCTTTTGTTGAAAACTACAAATCAGGAAAGGGCGATGACCAGACTGGGTGGGGCGTTGCTGCAGGTACTGACTTTAAAGTAGCAGATCCTTTAAAACTCTTTGCTGATGCTTCTTATGTTGTAGGTAACAGTAACTACTTATATGGTAGTAATTCTGCTTATACTTTAGTTAATGATAATATTGAGCAAAATGAATTTGTAGCTGTACAAGTGGGTGGAACTTATAAGATTTTACCTAACCTACGTGCTACTTTAGCATACGGTGCTCAATTCGCTGATGATGGCACAGACTATGCTAAAGCATATACTGCGGGTAATGAAAAAGTTCAGCAAGCATGGCTCAACGTCATTTATACACCAGTTAAACCAATTGACTTAGGTATTGAATATGTTAATGGTAAACGCGAAACCTTTGCTGGTGATGATTACAAAGACAACCGTGTTGGTTTAATGGCTAAATACAGTTTCTAAAAACAATATTTAGTTAAAAGCTCAAAAGACGAGGTTAAATCTAACCTCGTCTTTTTTTATATAAATTAAAAGAATTAGCATGCTTTAAAGCTTCTGAATTAGATCATTTTTTATTTAAGTCATTTTTAAGTTTCAATTTCTACATTAGAGCATCATAAAAAGATTGTAGTCACCCAAGATGCTGAATTTTTTTTCTACTTTAAAACATAAGCAGATTTCGCTGTTTATGTTTAATTTGATTATAGCCATTTGGTTAGGGGCAATTCTCAATATAGGTTTTTATCACCAAGTGCATCTTTTAACTCCATATTTTGGAATAAAGGCTATTCTATTTTTAGCTGCTACAGTAGTTATTGTGGTTGCTGCTTATTATGCGCTTTTACAGATTTTAAACTGGAAATGGACCGCTAAAATTTTTGCAATTTTACTCATCGTGATTGGTGGTTTTAGCTCTTATTTCGTCAATACCTTAGGTGTAATTATCTCACCTGATCAGATTCAAAATATGATACAAACTGATGTCTCTGAAGTTTCTGATTTAATTTCATTACGTTTCGGGCTTTGGACAGTTTTCTTTGTTGTTTTGCCTATTATTTTAATTACTCAGGTAAAACTTAAAAAAGAAAAAACATCTCATTTATTGTTGAAAAAAATTAGTTCAATTATTGCTTCTTTCGCAATCGTTGGTCTTTTGCTATTTGTTTATTATGTTGATTTCGCAGCGATCTTTCGTGAGCATCGTGATCTAAAAGGTATGATTTCACCTCAAAATAGTATTTCATCTTTAATGTCTTATTATCATAAAAAGGCACCTAAGAAGAACTTGCCATTAATACACTATGGTGAAGATGCTCATCAAATTCAGCAAGTACAAAGCAACTTGCCTAAATTAATGGTTTTAGTTGTAGGCGAGACTGCACGTGCAGAAAGTTTTGCATTAAATGGTTATTCGAAAAATACGAATCCGGAGCTTTCTAAACAGGAGGTTTTGAATTTCTCGCAAGTTAGCTCATGTGGTACAGCAACAGCTGTGTCGGTTCCATGTATGTTCTCTGGCATGCCACGTGTTGACTATGATGAACAACTTGCAAGTCATCGTGAAGGTTTATTAGACATTGCCAAGCGTGCGGGCTACCAAGTGACTTGGATTGATAATAACTCTGGGTGTAAAGGGGCTTGTGATCGTGTGGAGGAATACCAAATACCAGAAAAGTTAAAGCAAAAATGGTGTAAAGATGGCGAATGCTACGATGATATTTTAATTGATAGCTTAAATGAGTATTTAGCGACTATTCCTAAAGAAGACACTCGTCCGCGACTCATTGTTTTACACCAAGTCGGAAGTCATGGTCCAGCCTATTACAAGCGTGCGCCTGCCCAATATCAACCGTTTAAACCGACTTGTGACACTAATGCGATACAGGGTTGCTCTCAAACGGAGTTATTAAATAGTTATGATGACACGATTGTATATACAGACCATGTATTAAGTCAGATCATTAATAATTTAAAAGACCTATCGAAATATCAAACAGGTTTATGGTATTTATCTGATCATGGTGAATCAACTGGTGAACATGGTTTATATTTACATGGCTCACCGTATGCAATTGCACCGAGTCAACAAACACATGTACCAATGATAATGTGGTTTTCTGATAAATGGAAACAACATAATCTTGCACAAGTAAGTTGTTTAGGCCAACAAACTAAAGAAAAGTTAAGTCAGGATAATTTATTCCCAAGCTTATTAAGTTTGTTAGATGTAAGAACTCAGGTCATCAACCCTCAACTGGATATGTTGCACTCTTGTGCCCATGTGAATTAAAGCGAGCCTAAAACATGACAAAAATCTTGATGATTGAAGATGATTTTATGATTGCACAGTCAACAATAACGTTGCTGCAATATCATCAATTTGAAGTGGAGTGGGTCAATAATGGCTTAGATGGCCTAGCCCAGTTGGCTAAAAATAAATTCGATTTAATTCTTTTGGACTTAGGGCTACCGATGATGGACGGCATGCAGGTCTTAAAGCAAATCCGCCAAAGAGCAGCGACTCCTGTTTTAATTATTTCAGCACGAGATCAGTTACAGAACCGTGTTGATGGCTTAAACCACGGTGCAGATGATTACTTGATCAAACCATACGAGTTTGATGAGTTACTCGCTCGTATTCATGCGCTATTACGCCGTAGTGGGGTAGAGGCTCAGCTTGCGAATCATGAGCAGCTTTTACAAAGTGGTGATCTGGTTTTAAATGTTGAACAGCACATTGCTACCTTTAAAGGACAGCGTATTGATTTGTCTAATCGTGAATGGGCAATTCTTATTCCTTTAATGAGCCATCCAAATAAAATCTTTTCTAAAGCAAATCTTGAAGATAAGTTATATGATTTCGATAGTGATGTGACCAGTAATACGATTGAAGTATATGTGCATCACCTGAGAGCTAAACTTGGGAAAGACTTTATCCGAACTATTCGAGGATTGGGTTACCGTTTAGGGCAATCGTAACTTAATTTTGGAACTTCTTAACAGTGCATTATTCATTAAAAAAACGGCTGATTTGGGGCACCTCAATTTTCAGTGTCATTTTAGGTTGTATATTAATTTTTACTGCTTATAAAGTTGCACTTCAAGAAGTTGATGAAATTTTAGATACGCAAATGCGTTACTTGGCTGAACGAACAGCTGAATATCCATTGAAAACGGTAAGCAGTGAGTTTGATTTTCATAAAACTTATCATGAAGAAGATCTATTTGTAGATATTTGGGCTTATAAAGACCAAGCCCATTTATTACACCATCTCCATTTATTGGTTCCACCTGTTACACAAGCTGGCTTTTACTCACATAAAACCAGTAATGGCTTAATCCGTACCTATGTTTTGCCATTAAAGGATTACCAGATTCAGATTAGCCAGCAAGAAAAAGTTCGTGAGGCTTTTGCTTGGGAACTTGCAGGTAGCATGTTCATTCCATATTTGATTATCTTACCATTTGCTATTTTTGCTTTAGCTGCAATTATTCGCCGAGGTTTAAAGCCGATAGATGACTTTAAAAATGAACTGACTCATCGTGACTCAGAAGAGCTGACGCCTATTGAAGTCTCAGATTATCCTCAAGAACTGCTACCTACAATTGATGAAATGAATCGTCTTTTTGAGCGCATTTCTAAAGCGCAAAATGAGCAGAAACAGTTTATTGCAGATGCAGCCCATGAACTCAGAACTCCTGTGACTGCTCTAAATTTACAAACTAAAATTTTAATTAGTCAGCTTCCTGAGCATGAATCGCTGCAAAATTTGAGTAAAGGATTAGCACGTATTCAGCATTTGGTGACACAGCTTTTAGCGCTAGCTAAGCAGGATGTTTCTTTAAGTGTGATTGAGCCAACGAGGGCTTTTCAGCTTAATGATGTCGCTTTGAATTGTGTTGAACAGCTTGTTAATTTAGCTATGCAAAAAGAGATCGACTTGGGCTTTGTTCGGAATGAACCAATTGAAATGCACAGTGTTGAGCCAACTGTTCATTCAATTATTTTTAACTTAATTGATAACGCAATCAAATATACGCCTCATGAAGGGATGATTAATATTTCAGTTTTCACAGCTACAGATGGAGATGCCTGTATACAAATTGAAGATAGCGGCGCGGGGATTGACCCAGAACATTATGATAAAGTTTTAAAACGTTTTTATCGTGTACACCACCACCTTGAAGTGGGCAGTGGTTTAGGTCTATCCATTGTTGACCGAGCAACTCAACGTTTAGGTGGGACTCTGACACTAGACCGAAGTTTAGAGCTTGGTGGACTTTCGGTCTTGGTTAAACTTCCAAAGATTTTACATGTTCACGAAACAAGAACTTGATTTATGCAAGTTCTTGTTTGATTTGTTTCTCAAATTCAAAGCGGTGAATACAAACGGCGTAAAATAAGATATTTACAGCCCAAACGACCCAACCTGTCCATAAATTATGACTTAGGAAATGTGCTCCACGCATCATTTGTGCCCATCCCATCATAAAGCCTAATAATATGCCTGAAATGAGATAAAAATAGGCACGTTTCGGTTGCTCAAGACGATAAACAAAATAACCTGTCATTAAAATAAAGCCAGCGCTTGCATGGCCGCCCGGAAAACAATGCCCATGCTTAGCAGTAAAATCCCATACATAACTTAAAGCAGTCGGATGAACCATATTCCAAGGGCAGGCATGAGCTGATTGTGATTTTAATAAGCCAACTATACTGCTACCAATCATGCTCACAAAAAACATATAACCATATTGCCAGCGATAAAGCTTTAATTTCTCAATTTTAAATGACGCAAGCCATAGGCCAAAAAAGATGACATAAATACCAGTAATGATCTGTTTTACAATTTCATGATTAAGTCTTTCCAGATACCAATTATCTCGATTGAAAAAATGACCTGTTGAATCAATCCAAGGCTGGATGAGGTACATATCAATTTTCCCACCCACTGGAAAAACGATTAAAAGCAGCAAAAAACTGAGAAAAAGAAAGATGATATTAATTTGGAAAAATTGTTTTTGTTGATTCATGCCATGCAACATCAATTAGATTGTGAGTAAAGGCATTACATAAAATAAAACTTAAATTGCTCTTAAACTATACTGAAGAAAGAGGTTCAATCTTCTTTAAAAAATAAAAAAGCGACGAGAAGTATCGTCGCCTTGAGCACTTTAGAAAGTATTAAAACATACCCTCTTCAGAGTTTGCCGAAATTTTATGAATAGACAAATCTGCACCACGAAACTCGTCTTCTTGAGATAAGCGAATGCCAATGGTTGCTTTAAGAATTCCATAAACAATAAAGCCGCCAGCAAGCGCAATAGCGATCGCGAGCGCTGTTCCGATGAGCTGTGAGATGAATGAGACACCTCCTAAACCACCCAGCCATTGTTGACCAAATAAACCTACTGCAATACCACCAAATGCTCCGCATACGCCGTGTAGTGGCCACACACCAAGTACATCATCAACTTTAAGTTTGTTTTGAGTATAGGTGAATAGATACACAAACATAGCCCCAGCTGCACCACCAATCACAAGTGCACTGATTGGATGAACAATATCAGAGCCTGCACAGATTGCCACTAAACCAGCAAGAGGACCGTTGTGTAAGAAGCCTGGGTCATTTTTCCCAATCGCATTGGCTGTAATTGTACCGCCAACCATTGCCATGAGCGAGTTAATCGCAACTAACCCAGAAATAGCATCAACACGCTGCGCACTCATCACATTAAAGCCAAACCAGCCAACAATTAAAATCCATGAGCCAAGCGCTAAAAATGGAATAGAAGAAGGGGGATGAGCACTTACACGACCATCTTTCTTATAACGACCAGAACGCGCACCCAATAGAATCACAGCAGCAAGTGCAATCCAACCACCCATGGCATGAACTACGACTGAACCCGCAAAGTCGTGAAAAGCTGCGCCAAAGGTTGCTTCTAACCATTTTTGCAGACCGTAGTTGCCATTCCAGACCATACCTTCGAAAAATGGATATACCAGCGCAACTAAAGCGAGTGTGGCAATTGCTTGTGAACGCATTTTTGCACGTTCAGCAATACCACCCGAAATAATGGCAGGAATTGCCGCAGCAAAAGTGAGTAAAAAGAAGCAACGCATAAGGTTATAGCCATGATCACTTGATAAAACCGTACCATCATGGAAGAAGTGCTGGCCATAAGAGATGTAGTAGCCAACAAAGAAATATGCGATTGCAGAAAGGGCAAAGTCAGTCAGAATTTTACTAAGTGCGTTCACCTGATTTTTATGGCGAACCGTACCAAGTTCCAAGAATGCAAAACCTGCGTGCATGGCAAGAACCAAAACTGCACCAAGTAATAAGAAAAATAGATCTACATTTTGCATAGCATGCTCGAAAAAAGTGCTAAATTCCATTTTGGAACAAATCTGGGTCTGTAAATTGCACCAAAATAGATTTAAGGAATCTAAAAACCTAAGTTTGTCGAAACAAACTCAATTGCATAAAAGTGAATATGCAATAAGCGCACCAATTTGGATTAAATAAGGGGTTTTTGGCGATAAATGGTGCGCCGATTTAGTTAAAATAGGGCAGTTATGGCGCTTTTTACGTTACAAGTCATCTAATGTGATTAAAAAATGACCTTAAAAAGTTCGTTATTAAATTTTTTAAAAATTATCTATATTCAATTAATGATCAGACCAAACCGATTGCGCGACTTCAATAAAAGCTTTCGCAGCGGGGCTCATGTGCTTTTTATTTTTGACTGCGAGGCCAATAGAACGTTTAAGGTTCGGTTTAAAAGGACGTTTAACTACATTTGGATAGAGTGAGAGTAACTCTTTGGTGAGCACCATATCAGAGACAATCGAAATCCCTAATTGATTGTGAACCATGCTGACGATACTTAGAATTTGTGAAACATAAAATTTGATGTCTGGTTTCACATTAAAGTTTTTTAAAATTAATTCGACCTGATGTCGACTGCCAGCCATTGTCATAATAAAAGGGCAATTTTCTAGCTGGGCTGGATCAATATAGAGCTGCTGCGCAAGCGAGTAACTATTCGGAATTAGGGCAACAAAACGATCTTCAATTAAAGGGAATGTATCAAAACGCTCATCTGGCATAATCAAAAAACCGACTTCTATGCGCCGTTCCAATAACCACTGAGCAACTTCTTTATCTTCACCTTCATCGATATAAATTTCAATTTTAGGATAGCGTCGCCGAAAGGTTTCTAAAATTTCAGGCAATAGATAAATAGAGGATGAAGCACCAAAAGAGCCAATACGTAATGTTCCTTCGTTTAAACCATGGATGGCAGCCACTTCTTTTTCTAAGGTATCGGAAATACTCAATAACTCTTTTACATGCGTAAGAAGCTGCTGTCCTGTCGTGGTGAGCTCAATATCACTCTGGGATCTTGAAATCAGGTTAATACCCCATTGTTGTTCTAATGATTTAAGCGCATGAGAAACTGCTGACTGTGAAATTCCCAGCTTTTCTGCTGTAGCCGTAAAGCTTTTTAATTCTGCAATGAGTGCGAAAATTTCAAGTTGGGTAAATGTCATGTTGTATTTATTATGAGTAAAAACTCATTTTATCATGAGTTTTCATTATCTTTAATATATGAGTAAGCCAAGGTCATTGCTAAAAACAGCAAGCCCAAACAAAACTCGAGTAAAGAAATGAATAGTATTGTTTTATCTCTTTTTCCTTTAGTTGCATTAATTGCATCGGGATACTTATTTAAAAAATATCGATTTTTTAGCGATGAGTTTTGGGCTGGGGCAGAGAAGCTTAATTACTATATTTTATTTCCAGCTTTGCTTTTTAGTACGCTATCGACCGCAAAAATTGATTTACAAAGCTTGAGTACAGCCATTATTGTGATGTTGATTGTGGTCTTAGCTGTGACCGCCTTTTTATACATACTCCGAATGTTTTGCCACATACCACCTGCACGTTTTGGTGTGCACGTACAAAGTATGGTTCGCTTTAATACCTATATTGGTTTGGCTTTAGTCACTTCTCTTTTTAAAGGCGAAGGAATGGCAATACTGGCAATTTTATTGGCGCTTTGCATTCCACTTGTGAACGTTATTTCAGTACTTGCATTAACTTCTAAAGAACACATGGCAATTAAACCTGTTTTGATTGCACTGCTTAAAAACCCTTTAATTGCATCGTGTGTAGTTGGGGCGGCAGTCAATGCACTGCATATCCCAATTTGGGAAGGATTTACTCAGTTTATTAAGCTTTTTTCAGTGTCGAGTTTGCCGTTAGGTTTATTATGTGTTGGCGCAGCTTTACAGTTTATGCAAATTAAAAAAGACATTGTGGTATTGGCAGCAGACACGTTTGCTCGACTTTTAGCAGTACCTGCTTTGGCTTATGCGGTCTGCATGTGGTTTGGTTTGCCAAGTTTGCAAACACAAATTTTAGTGATTTTCTTTGCGTTGCCGACAGCTTCTGCTTCATACATTTTAACCAAAGTTTTGGGTGGCGATAGTCAGCTCATGGCAGCCGTGATTAGCTTTCAGACTTTATGTGCTGCCGTGACTTTGCCACTGGTGATTTGGTGGATTTCTTAAGATATAAATTTTAGGCCTCTTAACACTTAAAGAATGCTTGGCTACCTTCCTCATCTGATTATTGCTACACTTTTTTTCTTTTTCAGGTGGATGAGTATGTCCTTTGATCTCAAAGTGAGCTTTCAGCAAAGGTCTGAACCGTCTGCACAGCAGAAAAAACTGAATCGCCTGATTGATAAAATAGAACAGCAAAAAGTTAGGCTGAGCACATGGCAAAATGCACAAGCTGAGATTCAACAGCACATTCGGCAAAAATTGATGCCTGTGTATAGCGATTTGCATGAAGTCTTATTTCAGCAGTTAGATCAACTCTGGAATATGTTGCATAGCCATGCTTTTTCTAAAGCAGACATGCAACAACTCGATGAAAAAAATGCCCAGCTTGCGCAAATGTTGAAGCGCTCTAAAATGCTGTCTTCTCAACAGTTGGAGCTTGTAAAGCAGATCGATACCTTTTATCAGCAACATGCGGGGGAGTCGGTAAAAAAGAATAAAAAAATTCAGCCGATCAAATCTGAATACGAAGAAAGTGCTGAGCAAAGCGTAGAAGATGAAAACTTTGAAAAGTACGCTGCCGAGCAACAACAAGCACGTGAACAAGCCAAACAGCAAAGACAACAACAGAAACGTGAACAAGCCGAGCAAATGGCAGCGCAGTCGTTAAAAACAGTTTATTTAAAAATTGCTGCGATGATTCACCCAGACCGTGAGCAAGATGAAACTAAAAAATTAGAAAAAACCGAGCTGTTCCAACAAGCAAGTCAGGCCTATGAAAAGCAGGATTTGTTTTATTTACTCAAGCTCCAGTTACAGCTTGAACAGAATAAAGGGCTAGGCGCTAAAGAATTATCTGCCGAGCAGTTGCGATTTTATAAACTGGCTTTGGATGCACAAAGTCAGCAGCTTGAAAGCCAAATTGCAGATATTTTAGATTCTTTTCAGTTAGCAAAAAACGTAAAAGCAGAGCATGTACATATTAGTGATGTCTATAAAGCTGTAGATGCTGACTGTGCTGAGTTAAAGCAGCAGTTGAAGTGGGAAAAGGAACGTTTAAAACATATGAAAAAAGTGAGTGGGTTTGAGGTGTTATTGGGGCATGGGGTGCTTTAGTCTAGCTCACTCAGGTAGAGTGGAAGAGATTCAATGTATAATTTTGAAGATTGATTTTCCTATATATAGTATTTATTATTTAACCTGATAACAATATATGGAGTTTATACTTTAACTTTAATTTTTTAAACTTGGAGAATATTAAATTTGGAAAGAGCTATAAGTTTCAGACAATCTTGGATTTCTTATAGAAGTACTAGATTGAAAGAGAAAGAAAGCCATCAGCCTAAACAGGCTAAGGATGGTGTACCAGTTCTATCTTTAAAACATTACTTAGACGCTTTATCACATATTTTAGATCAGAGTTTTAGGGCTTTTGAAGATCGAGAGTACCTAAGTGACCAAATTTATTCGAAATATTCTAGACGAACTGAACTTTTATCCTATTTTGATTTCGAGTCTGAAGTTAAACAAGAGATTGCAAAGTCAGCTTTGGTGGTATGCCTTAAAAATTTAGAAAAACGTGCATTAAATGCAGGCATACTTTTATTAATTCTTAAATTATTTCTATTAATATTTTTACCCATTATTTTTATAACTACTCGTAATTTTTCCATTCAAAAAAATCTCTCTATTTCTGCTTGAGACCTGAGTTATGACCAAACTGTATTTATTTACACGTTTGGGACATATCATTAAAAAACTCAAACGTGTAGTCCAAAATTCTATTTATAAGGTAAAGAATTCATGGCTAGACGTAAAAAGTCAAAAGCTAAAAAGCGAACTAATATTGCTAAACCTCAGCCAATCATCATTATTAAAGAGCAACCAAAAAGTTCGCGATATTGGCAGCAGGTGTTAATGGTATTGATAGTTCCCTTATTTAATTGGATGAAAGAAATTATCCAAACATATTGGAATTAAAAAAATCCCCTCGCTAAGAGGGGATTTTTTGAATCAAATTACTGTATTAAAGCGCAGCAATTTGCTCCATATTTGCTTTAACTTTCTCTAACTGAGCAGCAAACTCAGCAAGCTTCGCTTTTTCACCCTCAACAACCGCTGCTGGTGCTTTAGATACAAAGCCTTCGTTTGCAAGTTTGCCCGCGATTTGGTCGTGTTGCTTTTGGATTTTATCCAAGTCTTTTTGCAAACGAGCAAGCTCAGCTTTAGGATCAATTAAGCCTTTCATTGGTACAAATACCGATGCATGACTAACAACGCTAGAGCAAGACAAAGGTGGCTCTTGGTCTTTATTTAAGAACTCAATGCTTTCAACTTTAGCCAATGCTTTGAACAATGCTTCAATACGAATGATTTGTTCACGTTCAGCGTCAGACGTGTTTTGAAGCAATACTGGCAATAAGCGTGCATTACCTAAGCCTAACTCACCACGGATGTTACGTACGGCACCAATCAAACCTTGAAGCCATTGCATATCTGCTTCAGCTTGTTCATTGATTTTTGCTTGCTCAGGAATAGGGTATTGAGCAGTCATAATCGTTGGGCCGCCTTGACCAAGCATTGGTGCAAGAGTCTGCCAGATTTCTTCTGTCAAATATGGCATAAGCGGATGAGCCAAACGCAATGAAGCTTCCATGACTGCAAGCAATACACGGCGTACTTCAGCTTTACGTTCTTCTGAAACTTCTGCATCGTTTAGAACTGGTTTAGTTAACTCAACGTACCAGTCACAGTATTCATTCCAAATAAAGTCGTAAATCGCTTGTGCAGCAAGGTCTAAACGGTACGTTGCGAACGCTTGATGTACAGCAGCTTCCGCTTTTTGTAGACGGCTAATGATCCATTGTTCTGGAAGTTCCCATAGATCAGGGCGAGCTTGTTGACCAACAGTTTGACCTTCAACATTCATGAGAACGAAACGAGTCGCGTTCCAGATTTTGTTACAGAAGTTACGGTAGCCTTCAACACGTTTTAAATCGAACTTGATGTCACGACCAGTGTTTGCAAGTGCACAGAATGTGAAACGAACTGCGTCAGTACCGTAAGCATTAATACCTTCTGGGAACTCTTTGCGCGTTGATTTTTCAATCTTCGCAGCATCTTTCGGATTCATGAGGCCAGTTGTACGTTTCGCAACTAAGCTTTCTAAATCAATACCGTCAATCAAGTCTAATGGGTCAAGTACGTTACCTTTAGACTTCGACATTTTTTGACCTTCACCATCACGTACCAAGCCGTGAACGTAAACAGTCTTAAATGGAACTTGAGATGAACCATCTTCATTTTTCATGAAGTGCAGGGTCATCATGATCATGCGGGCAACCCAGAAGAAAATGATGTCAAAACCAGTCACCAACACATCTGTTGGGTGGAAAGTTTTTAAGAAATCATTTGCTGCGTCTTTTTGTGCGTCGCCAGTCCAACCTAAAGTTGAGAATGTCCAAAGTGCAGATGAGAACCATGTATCAAGAACGTCTTCGTCTTGTTTAAGTTCAACGTCAGCCGCGATGTTGTTTTTCGCACGTACTTCTTCTTCGTTACGGCCAACATAGATGTTGCCATTCGCATCGTACCAAGCTGGAATACGGTGACCCCACCAAAGCTGACGTGAAATACACCAGTCTTGAATATCACGCATCCACGCCATGTACATGTTGCTGTACTGCTCTGGAACAAACTTAATACGGCCATCTTGAACTGCTTCAATTGCAGGTTCAGCAAGCGGAGCAATTTTTACGTACCATTGGTCAGTCAGTAATGGCTCAATGATCACGCCTGAACGGTCGCCACGTGGCGCTTTTAAGTCATACGGTTGGATTTGATCTAACCAGCCTTCAGCTTCAGCTTGAGCAACTAATTTTTTACGTGCTTCAAAACGCTCTAAACCAGCATATTCCGCAGGTGCAGTAATGGTTTTAGAAATCTGTTCGCCAGCTTTTGCAATATATTCAAACTCGCCTAAAACTTCGGCATTTTTGTTGAAGATATTAATGATTGGTAAGCTATTGCGTTTACCTAAGTCATAGTCATTGAAGTCATGAGCAGGGGTGATTTTTACACAGCCAGTACCGAAGTCTTTCTCAACGTAGTCGTCGGCAACGATTGGAATTAAACGACCCGTAATTGGCAATACGATGTTTTTACCAACAAGGTGTGCATAACGCTCATCTTCAGGGTGAACAGCAACCGCCGTATCACCAAGTAAAGTTTCAGGACGAGTTGTTGCAACGACTAAATAGTCTTTGCCGTCTTGAGTTTTAACTGATTTGTCTTCAAAGAAATATTTAAAGTGCCAAAGTGAGCCTTTTTCTTCTTTGCTTTCTACCTCAAGGTCAGAAAGTGCTGTTTGCAGTTTAGGGTCCCAGTTTACTAGGCGCTTACCGCGGTAAATTAAACCGTCTTCGTGCAAACGAACGAATACTTCTTTAACTGCGTTTGATAAACCTTCGTCCATCGTGAAGCGTTCACGTGACCAGTCTACCGAAGAACCTAAGCGACGAATTTGTTTAGTGATCGTGCCGCCAGATTGTTCTTTCCATTCCCAAACTTTTTCAATGAACTTTTCACGGCCTAAGTCATGACGAGTTACGCCTTGTAGGCCAAGTTGACGCTCAACAACCATTTGAGTTGCAATACCAGCATGGTCTGTACCTGGTTGCCACAAAGTGTTTTTACCCATCATGCGGTTATAACGGGTGAGGGCATCCATAATGGCATTGTTAAAACCATGGCCCATGTGCAAACTACCAGTGACGTTTGGTGGCGGAATCATGATACAGAATGATTCACCGTGACCAGAAGGTTTAAAGTAACCTTGTTCTTCCCACGTTTTGTACCACTTCTTTTCGATCTCGGTTGGATCGTATGTGGTTGCAATATTTTGAGCGGTTTGAGCGTCAGTCATAGTAGCTTAGATCGAATATGCATAAAAAATTGCATCTATTGTAGCAAAAAAATGCCTCGAAATTAATGTGCTGAAAACAGATAAACGGTTTTGTATTTTTTTCAAAAAACGGTAGATTTATGAAAGATGGATCACAATTTAATCGTGTGGCGACACGGCACAAAAATTACAAAAGAATTGAAAAAGGATGCTGCTGATGAGTTATGAAGTTTTTTTGAAAATTTCCGATTCGACTTATACCCAATTCGAGGCTATTCGGCAAAAACTACATGATGGAGTAAGTCAAAGTCAGGCAAAAGTTTTGGGGGATGTCTTGTCTGACCTTTCTTGTGAAATTATTGAGCAGGTTTTTTCTGTGCTTTTACAGTCAGGAAATGCAAGCATGTCTCCAAAACAACAAGCTGAGTCTGAAAAAGTTATTCAGCAAGTTTTAGAGACTTTTCGAAAATACATGCCTTGGTCGGTTTCATTCTTTGGAAATGAACGTCTTTTACCCTTAGTTGACTACATGACATCACTCATGAAAGAGCAAGGGCAGCAAGTTTATATTACCTATCCAGTTACACTTCAACTGGTGCAACAAGCTGAAACCCTTACACAGCGAATTCGTGACGGTAATATGCAAAGTATTACGGCTGCATTTGAAACGCTTATAGAAATTGTGGATTTAGGCGTAACAAGCCTAGTACGTGAGCCTAAAAAGCGTTTAAAATTTAATTTGGTTGTCGATAAAACTCTTAACGGAGTCATCAACATGACGACGCATTTGGGCTATAAACGTTTGGAAAAGTTAGGGACACAGGTCGATCAGACCACAGCAACTCATTATATCAATCACTTTTTGGCCTTCATGCATCAAGCAGCATAATTTAAAAAGATAATAGGAACATCACATGGCCAAACTTGATACTTTGCAAAATAAAGTGGTATGGATTACGGGCGCATCTTCTGGTTTGGGTAAGGCTTTAGCAGGAGAGTTGGCTTTACAAGGGGCAAAGTTGATTTTGACCTCACGTCGTTTTGAAGAATTAGAAGAAGTTCGGGTTGGTTTATTAAATCCCGATCATCATTTGTCTGTGGTCGCAGATATTACTGATGAAAAGCAGGTTCAAGAGGCTTACAAGCAGATTTTAAAGGCGAAAGGCCGTATTGACTGGCTCATCAATAATGCAGGTTTAAGCCAACGCGCTTTAATTAAAGATACGACAATGGCAACCGAACGCGCCATTATGGAAGTCGATTATTTTTCACAAGTCGCGTTAACTAAAACAGTATTACCGACCATGCTAAAACAAAAGTCTGGCCGAGTTGTATTTGTGTCGAGTGTAGCGGGTTTATTAGGCACTCAGTACCGTGCAAGTTACTCGGCTGCTAAAGCGGCAATTCACATGTGGGCAAATAGTTTACGTGCTGAGGTCTCAGATCAAGGTGTCGAAGTTTCAGTTATTTTCCCTGGTTTCGTAAAAACTAATGTTTCTTTTAATGCGCTCAATGGTGCAGGGGAACCTCAGGGCCATCAAGACGAAGCAATTGAAAATGGTTTAGAGGCAGATGTTTTTGCAGAGCAGGCTGTAAAAGCTTTAGTACAGGGTCAAGAATATATTGTTGTGGGTGGGGCCAAAGAAAAACTAGGGGTGATGGTTTCTCGGATGTCACCAAAACTTCTTTATAAAATGATTCGGAAAACAAAAGTAAAATAAAAAAGTGATTTCGCCGTGCTAAATTGGTGAAAAACCCGCATAGAAGGTTCACCATGGATCAGGATTATCACCGTATTTTAGAAGTCGTCACGCGTTTTCAATTGGTCTTTGACCAGAAAAATTGGGATGCTTTTGATGAGTTGTTGGCAGATCAACTTGAGGTGGACTATTTCCAATTTAGAGGAGAACCTTTATGTATGGTGTCATGTCATGAATATAAAGGTTCTCGGCAACAAGCTTTATCCCATTTACGACTACAGCACAATTTGAGCAATCCTCTGGTTCGAATTGAACAAGATCAAGCATGGCTAGAATGTAATTATCAAATTTATCGTTTTTCAGAAAATGATTATTTTCATTCTTTTGGTCGTTATTATTTTACTTTGGCGAAACAACAAGACCGTTGGAAAATTACCCGAATTTGCCAACATTTAACTAAAAATATTGGCAATCCACGTATTCATTTTTCTGAGGTTGGGCAGTATTAATCTTTAACTGCTGTTCCATAAGCAAAAACTTCGACCATTCCGCCTTGCATACCAAGTTCGGTTGTACTCAACCGAACTCCCATAATATGAGTAGCACCGACACTTTGAGCTTGTTGTTTTAAACGTACAATTGCCTCTCGGCGAGCACGCTCAACAATACTTTCATAACTGGTCAGTCTTCCGCCCAAAACATTTTTTATAGATGCCAATACATATTTAAAGTAATCATGAGAAATCACAACATTACTGCTAATAAAGTGGCCTAGCTGATCACTTGTTGCAAAACGATTGGTATCAATTCTGATATGGGCAAATTGTTGCTCTTTTTCTAGAAGTT
Organism: Acinetobacter sp. AOR18_HL; assembly: GCF_027855145.1. Classification (NCBI taxonomy): domain Bacteria; kingdom Pseudomonadati; phylum Pseudomonadota; class Gammaproteobacteria; order Moraxellales; family Moraxellaceae; genus Acinetobacter; species Acinetobacter sp. AOR18_HL. The sequence continues at coordinate 54,827 of NZ_JAKTIG010000058.1, read as the reverse complement.
CATTCAAATGTTTTCGTTCAATATGGCGGCCAAAAGCCCAACCAATGCTGAAAAGAATGAGAAAAATAACAAGCTGAAAAATAAGATTGTCCATTTTCTACCTATGCATTAAATGGATCGGGTAGATGAGATGCTTGAGGCTGCACAACCACTGCTGTGCCATATACGAATAACTCAGAAGCGCCTTGTGCAATATTGGAAGTTGAAAAACGAATACCCACAATTGCATTCGCACCAAGTTGCTGGGCTTTTACAATCATACGCTGCATGGCTTCTTGGCGAGATTCTTCTAATAATTCGGTATAACCCGTAAGTTCACCACCCACGATATTTTTTAAACTCGCCATCAGGTCACGGCCAACATGCTTACTACGAACGGTACTTCCGTAAACAACATCCAGCTGCTTTACAATCTGGTGGCCTGGAACACTTTCTAAATTACTCAATAACATTGTTTTTTATCAATCTGAATTCTTAAGGTTTCAAGATAAAAAATATTCAGATGAGTTGCAATAAAAAAGCCCACCGAAGTGAGCTTTTGTGAATAAGTTATTTAAAACTTATTGCTTTTTAAGTTCAGCACTAGATGGTTGATTAACCACTGTATCTGAGGTATTTGCTTTTAAACCACCACCTAGAGTTTTGTATAACTCGATTTGGTTGTTTAAGTTTGCTTGTTGAAGCAATAACAAACCTTGTTCTGCTGAATAAGATGAGCGCTGTGCATCAAGAACCGTCAAGTAACTATCAATACCGGCACGGAAGCGGGCATTTGAAAGTGTGTAGTTGCGGTTAGTTGCTTCTACTAGACGTTGTTGAGCTGTTAAACGCTCACCAATGTTGGCACGAGTTGCAAGCGCGTCATTAACTTCGCGGAACGCAGACTGAACTGATTTTTCATAATCAGACAATGCAATTTTCTGATCAGTTTCAGAAATTTTCACATTGGCACGACGAGTGCCCCAGTCAAAGATTGGTAAGTCTAAGCTTGGTCCAATTGACCATACAAAACCACCAGACTTAAATAGATCACTTAAGTCAGTTGATGCATAACCTGCAGAACCCGTTAAGCTAATGGTTGGGAATAAACGTGCTTTTGCAGCACCGATATTCGCACCAGCAGCGCTTAAGTTATATTCAGCAGCTTTTACATCTGGACGGTTGTTAAGTAAGTCACTTGGTAAACCCGCTGTAAATACATTTTGTTGAGTAATGCGTTTTACAGGTTGGGTTGGCAACAAGTTTTGTGGAACTGATTGACCAACTAACAAGTTCAACAAGTTTTGTGCTTGAGCAATCTGTGTTTTGTAGTTCGCTACATCATTACGCGCAGTTTCTACAGAAATCTGTGCCTGACGTAGTGGAACTTCACTGTCGATGCCCACATCAAAACGTTTTTTGTTGAGATTGTAAGAATCTTGCTGTGCTTTAAGCGTTTGCTCTGCAAGTCTTAAGTTGGCAGTTGCGAAAGAATAGTTCAACCACGCTTGAGCCACTTGACTGATTAGACTGATTTGAGTCGAATCACGTGCGCTTTGCGTTGAAAGATAACTATCTAACGCAGCATCTTTTAAGCTACGTACGCGGCCCCAAAAATCAAGCTCATAGGCAGTTACACCCAGACCTACTTGATAAGTAGAGTAGGGGTTATTCGGATCACGGCTTTGAGAAACCTGACGAATTGCACTACCACTTGCTCCGATTGTTGGAAGCTGATTGTTCTGTGTAATTCGATATTGCTGTTGAGCACGTTCGATATTGAGCGTTGCTGTACGTAAGTCGCGGTTGTTGGCAAGTGCCAAATCAATCACTCCGAGCAAACGAGGGTCAGCAAAGAACTGTTTGTAACCCTGTTCAGCAATAGACGTACCAGAAGCGCTATATGCATAGCTTTGTGGAATATCGGTTTTCACGACTGGTTCTGGGCCGCGCATGCTTTGACAAGCTGCCAAAGCAAGCGCAAGTGCAGATACCGCAATGCTACGACCTGAAATAGACCATACGTTTTGCATCACGATTTATGCTCCTGAGTGTTTATGGTTTTTGGTTTGTACTTAAAGATACTACGAATCCACACATAGAATACAGGGATAAAGAAGATACCTAAGAACGTTGCACTGAGTACGCCACCGAGTACACCGTAACCAACAGAGTGCTGACTTCCTGCACCTGCGCCTGTTGAAAGGGCAAGCGGAAGTACACCGAAACCGAAGGCAAGGGTAGTCATGATGATTGGACGTAAACGCATTTTTGCAGCATGTAAAGTTGCTTCAATTAGGTCTTCACCTTTTTCCTGCAGCTCTTTTGCGAACTCAACAATCAAGATCGCATTTTTTGCAGAAAGACCGATTACCGCGATCATCGCTACCTGGAAGTAAATGTTATTTGAGAGATTTGGATCTCCTTTAATAATCATACCCAAGTAAGTTAATACGATTGCACCAATAATACCGAGTGGTACAACAAGTAAAACCGAGAACGGAATAGACCAGCTTTCATACAATGCAGCCAAGCAAAGGAAAACGATTAACAATGAAAGCGCATATAAGAATGGAGCTTGAGCACCAGACTCACGTTCTTCAAGTGATAAACCTGTCCATTCATAGTCGAAACCTTGTAAGCCCATAGATGGTAACTTAGCAATAATTTCTTCCATTGCTTTCATCGAGTCACCAGAGCTCACGCCAGGTGCAGGTGTACCTTGAATGTTAACCGATGACACGCCGTTATAACGTTCAAGACGTGGAGAACCATATGTCCATTCGCCAGTAGCAAATGCAGAGAACGGTACCATTTCGCCTTTGTTATTACGTACATACCACTTGTTTAAGTCTTCAGGCATCATACGGCTGCCCGCATCACCTTGAACATAAACTTTCTTCACACGTCCACGGTCAACGAAGTCGTTAATGTATGAGCCACCCCATGCAATACGCATTGTATTGTTAATTTCGGCAATACTCACACCCATGGCACCAGCTTGAGCTTGGTCTACATTAATTTGATACTGAGGTGTATCTTCTTGACCATTAGGGCGAACACCCACAAGACGTTTATCTTGTGCAGCCAAACCTAAGATCGTATTACGTGCGGCAATAAGTTTCTCATGGCCTTGACCACTTGAATCTTTAAGTTGCAAGTTGAATCCGGCTGTTACACCGAGTTCAGGCATTGCTGGAAGCTGTAAAGGCATGATGTAAGATGCGTCTTTAACGATCATATTCAATGCCATACCACGCTGAATCAATGCGCCAATTTGAGTTTCTGGTGAAGTACGTTCACTCCAGTCTTTCAATTTAACGAAGCCGATACCAGCATTTTGACCAACACCTGTGAATGAGAAGCCCGAAACGGTGAAAATCGATTCCACTGTATCTTTTTCATTCATAAAGAAGTTTGTCATGGTGTCAATCACTTTACCTGTACGGTCAAGCGTTGCATTTGGCGGTAATTGAACAAGTGTCATTACCACACCCTGATCTTCTTCCGGTAAGAATGAAGATGGGAGTTTTTGGAACAAGAACACTAGTAAAGCAATAACTACAGCGTAAAGCACGCCAGAGAAGATTTTGCCCTTAAGCATGCGGTTAACACCATTTTGGTAGCTATGCGACATGCGGTCAAAACCATTGTTAAAGCCTCTAAAGAAACGAGCAAAAATATTATTGCTTGGTGTTTTGTTAGGATCATGCTGTTTTAAAATGGTTGCACAAAGTGCTGGTGTAAATGTTAACGCTACAATTAACGATAGAACCATTGCTGTTACAAGGGTAATCGAGAACTGACGGTAAATTACACCAGTTGTACCACCAAAGAATGCCATTGGTACGAATACCGCTGTTAATACGCTTGTGATACCAATTAACGCACCAGAAATCTGTTGCATTGATCGTGACGTCGCCGTGACTGGATCGGTATGCTCTTCACTCATAACACGTTCGACGTTTTCGACCACAACGATGGCGTCATCGACCAGAAGACCAATTGCCAATACCATGGCGAACATGGTTAAGGTGTTAATTGAGAAGCCAAAGATATTAATAACAGCGAATGTACCTAACACAACAACAGGTACAGCAAGTGTTGGAATAATCGTTGCGCGCCAGTTCTGTAAGAACAAGAACATCACAATGAATACTAAAACTACCGCTTCAATTAATGTGTGTACAACACTTTCAATTGAAAGACGAATAAATGGAGTCGTGTCATAAGCTAGTTTATCTGCAAGACCTGTTGGATAGTTCTTACGTAATTCAGATAAACGATGTTCAACAGCTTCTGCGGTATCAAGTGCGTTGGCACCAGTTGCAATTTTAATTGCAAGACCACCAGCAGGTTTACCGTTAAACTTCGAGTCAAACTGATAGTTATCAGAGCCTAACTCTACACGCGCAACATCTTTTAAACGAACTTCAGCACCAGATGCTGTGTTCTTCAAGAAGATATTTTTAAACTGTTCAGGTGTTTGCAGCAAACTTTGTGCATTCACTGTTGCGTTAAGCACTTGACCTTGTACAGCTGGCGCACCACCTAATTGACCTACTGCTACTTGTGAGTTTTGCGCTTGTAAAGCTGTTGCAATATCACTAGGAGTAAGTTGATAACTGGTTAACTTAGCTGGATCAAGCCAAATACGCATTGCGTATGAACCACCAAAGACTTGTACCTCACCCACACCAGCAACACGGCTAAGTGGTTCTTTAATTGATGAGTTTACGTAGTCTTTAATGTCCGAGTCAGAAAGGCTGTTATCTGGTGAGTAAAATGCAATAACTTGCAAGAAGCTTGCGCCAGATTTAGTTACTGTTACACCTTGACGCTGTACATCTTCAGGTAAAAGCGCAGTTGCAGATTGCAGTTTGTTTTGAACCTGAACCTGTGCAATATCTGGATCAATACCTTGTTCAAAGTTTAATTGAATAGAAGCCTGACCGTTACCAGCACTGTTAGATGAAATGTAGCGTAAACCATCTAGACCATTCATTTGTTGTTCAATGATCTGGGTTACAGTGTTTTCAACAGTCTCAGCAGATGCACCAGGATAAGTTGCAGCAATTGTAACTGTCGGTGGTGCAATCGTCGGATACTGTGCAATAGGCATTTTCGTTAGCGTGAGAATACCCGCCAACATAATGACTAATGCAATCACCCACGCAAAAATGGGGCGATGAATAAAAAATTGTGCCATTCAATCTACCCCTTATGCATTAGATGCTTTCTGTTCTGCTTGAGGTTTACCTGATTGAGCCGGTTTTGTCGCATTTGGAGCTGCACCTTGTGGATTCGCTGGTTGAGCTTGGTAAGGTTTTGCTGAAACTTCTTGCCCTTCTTTAACTTTGGCAACACCGTCAACAATCACTTTATCACCAGCTTTAAGACCGTTAGTTACAATCCAGTTTTGTCCTTGAACACCAGAGGTTTCAACAGGACGACTCTCAACAGCACCTTTGGCATTAACAAGCATTGCTACAGCTTGACCTGTAGGTAAACGTGTAATTGCAGCTTGAGGAATCAGGTAAGCATTAGGAACTACACCTTGAACAATCTGTGCAGTGGTATACATGCCTGGAAGTAACAGATGATTCGGGTTCGAGAATACGGCACGTAAAGTAATCGTTCCTGTATCCTGATTTACAGAAGCATCAGAGAAAGCAAGTTGTCCTTCGATTGGATAGGTTGAACCATCTTCGAGCTTCAATTTCACTTTCGTGTTGTTACTATTGTTCAAACTACCTTTGCTAAGTTGTTGACGTAAACGTAATAACTCGGCACTAGACTGGTTAATGTCAACATAGATTGGGTCTAACTGTTGAATCGTCACTAACGGATCAGTTTGGTTGGCAGTCACTAAAGCACCAGCTGTTACAGAAGAACGTCCAGACTGACCAGAAATTGGTGAGCGAATTGTAGAGTAGCCAAGATCTACATTTGCATTCGTTACTTGCGCTTTTGCAGCAGAAACTTGTGCTTCGGCAACATTAACCTGACCAAGTAAGTCGTCATATTCTTGTTTAGATACAGCGTTACTTGAAACAAGTTGCTTATAACGGTTTAACTTAGTACGTAGTGAAGCTAGATTTGCCTGTTGTTGTAAAAGGGTAGCCTTTGCATTTTCAAGCGTTGCACGGTTAGTTCGAGAATCCAGTTCATATAGAGCCTGTCCTTCACGAACGTAACTTCCTTCAGCAAACAAGCGTTTTAAAATCACACCACTTGTTTGAGGGCGAACTTCAGAAATTTGATATGCTGAAGTACGGCCGGAGAGTTCAACGCTTTGTTCAACACTTTGTGGTTGAGCAACAATAACACCTACTTCTGCAGGCGGCATTTTCTGAGCAGCAGCAGCTTGCTGTTTCTCATCGGAGCCTTTGCTACAACCAACAAGTGCGATACTTGTTGCTAATGCGCAAGCAGTAAGGGCAGGAGCCCAAAGCTTAGCCGACATCATTGTTCCACCTCGTTTAGATAAAATCTAAAAATATATTTGTTTTCTACTTAACCTACTTTGTGTTTGTAATAACCAGAGCCAAAGCAGTGCAATCCAAATAAAACCTATGCCCCAACCGGCGAGTACATCTGTTGGAAAATGAACTCCAGCATATATTCTTGAAAGCCCCATGCAGATAAACCAAAGACAGGAAATCAAAATGATATAAGGAGAGTTAGTGTTGGGCTTATGGCATAACATTATGATTGCCATACAAGCCAGTGTTGATGCATAAACACTATGTGCACTTGGGAACGATGCACCATAACTTTCGACAATATGATATGCCTGTGGAGGTCTTGGACGGTCAACACACCACTTGAGCAGCCAACCCGTGATGATACTGCCAAGAACACCCACGCTAATGAAAATAACAGTAATATATTTTTTATACCATGCTTGATATATACACACCAATAAGGATAAAAAACATACAAAAGGCATACCACCTACACGTGCTAGAAAGGTCGTAATAGAGTTAAGATAATCTGATCGATTTTCACTCAATATTTGAACGGTGAGAAGATCCAAAGATTGAAGTCTTGGTACAAAAAGACCAAGAACACCTAATCCTAAAAAAATACAACCAATAAAAAGCAATAAATAGGGCATGTATATACCTTTGCTTGTTCAAGCAGTGTCTACTACTGAAAGCCGTTAAAAGTGTACTTGCCAGTACACTTTTTTTCAAGCCTGATAGATCATCGTAAATTCATTTTGAAAATTTTTTAACATTTGGAAAAACAATCACAACAAAATTGACGAAAATCACATTTTGTGTACAAAGCAAAATTCTTAGTGGTCTGCTTTTTTCCCGTTATTTGTTGAGGTGTTTTCTTCAAGTTCTAATGGTTGTTTTGGTGGCCAGAAAAAATCGCTTGGGCGAGTTAAAAAATGGGTCATGACCAATTTGGCTAAAGGTTTCCATTGTTCAAAGCGGACTCGACGCGCTCGTAATGCCACAATAATCGTTAAGGTGAAACTCACAAATAAGTTAGTGAGACCAATGCATAGTACACCAAGAAAGGACACGATAATCAGTCCGATATCTGGGCTGCCGTTAATAGTCATTAAACCTTGAATAAAGTTAGCGGATGCAAAGGCAATATGGCGAATATCTAAAGGTAGACCTAGGATAAAGCCTATGGTCCCCATACTTCCTAGCATAATACCGAATAAGAAGTTACCGGCTAACGCACCTAAATTACGTTCAATATATTCAGCAAAACGGTTAAGGCGATCTTGCCCAAACCAGCTAGCTAAACGGCGATGTGCTCTTAGGCGCGGGCCGACTTTTCGGTAAACAGCCATGTTGTCAAAGTATCCTGCAATGAGACCTGACAAAAACAAACAGACTCCAGCAATTGCTGCATGTGGAACTGCTAGTGAAGTGAATGGATTTAGACTGTGTAGAAGATAAGTGGCTTTAGTATGGGTTAATAACGGTTCATCAAGATAAAATTGCCATGCAAAAGTGATGAGTGCCGCAGTAGGAATCGCAATTGAAATATTGCCCAAAATAGCAATAAATTGCGTTCGGATAATATTAATAATAAGCGCCGCTAACTCTGCAATTTGAGCCGTTTTAGAGCCTTTACGTTGCTGTACTGTTGCAGCAAGAGCCGCCGCCGTCATAGCGGGCTGCTTAGTCGCAACTGTAAAATGCAGAACATGAATCAGAATGAAACCTAGGGAATAATTCATACTGAAAGTAAAAGCTTGCATGAGCGGGGCCATTGTCATTCTTGCAGCAAGAATTTTTAAAGATGCCATAAAGGCAATAATGACACCTGCACCAGCGGCAGCTTTATACATTCCCCAAAAGCCTTTGGTATCCGTACTTACGTAATGTTCACCTGTTCGGCTGGCATTTTCTGTAACTTGAAAGGCAATGAGTTCACTAGTCGTACTGAGTAATGAGCGAACACTTTTTTCGCTGTAATGTGCCTTGGTTAAATCGGAAATCAGATGTCCTAAAGAAACATATTTTCCTTTAGTGTTATCTACGACCAGATAAAGTAATAACTCAATTCGATCAAGACATTGCTCAAGTAATGACAGTAAGTAAGTCAAACTTAAGCTGACACCAATTCTTTTGGTCGCACGACGAATCTTTAAAACGACATCTCGGCACTGTTCCAACATAACAAATGCTTGTGATGCATCGGGCGGGGAAATAACTGCAATTTCATGTTCAGAAATTTCTTGTTTTTTATACTTTTCAATAAACTCAATAATTTCACGGTTCTGAACTAAAAACGGCGACTCATATTCTGTTAATTCTGGCTGAGCGTTAATAAATTCGGGATAAAGACCAATTCCACTAATTCGATAAGATAAGACTGTAATGGCTTTAATCATTTCACTTTGAATGACTAACTTCTCATCGACATTACTTTGGCTTTGCCCAATAAGACTAAATAAATTTGCCCAATCTTCATCATCAATATTATTGAGCCAGATTTTGTCACTTTCTAAATAGAAAATTTTTCCAATTAATATTTTGAGTTGGCTCGCATCTTCTATTAAAGGTAAAAAATGTGCTCCGAGTCTTTGCCCAAGCTGGTTCCAGAAACCATCTAAAGACAAAATTCCACTATCAGCATATAAACTAACTTGCTTATAGCGATTAATTAAACGTAATAAAAAAGTTTGTAGTAAGAAGGGCGCTGTAGGTGTGCGCAAAAGACTTTCAATAAAAGCCTGTATTTTTTTCTTAATTTCATCCGTATCTTGTGGGTTGGATGGTCGGATGACATTGACGAGTTCAATCAGTAGATTTTCATCAATGACAGCTTGAGGATCCTCAAGCTGCTTCTCTATTTTTAAAAAAAGATCTGAAAAATTTATATGCATAGGCAAAATAATATCTATTGTATTCGATGTAACGCAAGCTGAGTTAAGTTAATCAAAGCCTGACGATACGGTGTATCGGGTAGGTTTGATAAAGCTTGCAGTGCTGCTTCTGTTTCTTCTTGGGCACGTTGGTTGCAATAATCTAAAGCACCAGACTTCTGTACAATTTCGATGACCTGAGATAGTTGGTCTACTCCACCGGTTGCGATACTGCGACGAATAATCGCATGCTCTTCACCTGTTGAGCGTGCTAATGCAGAAATTAACGGTAAAGTTGGCTTACCTTCCATTAAATCATCACCAATATTTTTACCTAATGTTTCAGCATCAGAGGTGTAGTCTAAAATATCATCAATAATTTGGAATGCATTACCAAAATGACCGGCAAACAATCTTAATGGCTCACGATACGCTTCTTGCCCCGCCAAAATAGCAGCACCTTCTGTAGCCAGCTCAAACAGGCGAGACGTTTTACCATGAATAATTTTTAAATAAGTTTCTTCAGTTGTATCTGGTTGATGCTGTGATTGAAGTTGTAATACTTCACCTTCAGCAATTTCACATGTACCTGTTGAAAAGTCTTTCAATAAAGTCATTTTGTTTAAATCGACCAGTAAATCGAAAGCACGGGCGATCAGGAAGTCACCGACTAAAACAGCTGTCTGATTGTTCCATGTAGCATTTGCTGTAGGGCGACCACGACGAAGGCCAGATTCATCTACCACATCATCATGGACCAGTGTCGCGGTATGTAACATTTCAATGATTGCAGCTAAACGCTGTGCATTTGCCATGTTATCTAAACCACAAGCACGTGCTGCAAGCAAACACATGATTGGACGCATACGCTTTCCGCCAGCTTCAACGACGTGTTTGCTGACAGACATGACTAAACCGACTTTTGAGCTAATTCCTTCATTAATCAAGTGATCCATCGCAGCGAAGTCTGAAGCAACAGGCGCAAGAATGTCTTGCTTGAAATCGATGACCATATGAAGAAAAACCCCGTATTGGTAGATAAGTGGCGTTAGTGTATCAATTAAAGATGTGTTGCACAGGTTAACAAGTGGCTGATATTAATCATTTCTATTGTTTTTAAGCGTTTTTTGTTCTTTATTTAAGCAAAATACGATGTTTTCGGCAAAACAATAAATTTAATGACATCAGCATTAATACAACTTGTTCTTGACGCAATTTGTGTTTGGAACTGTATTTTAATTTTCATTCAGAATCAATGAAAACTGCTAAATTCCAGTCCAAGCTGTTTGATTTTGTAAGAATAGGGGATCATGCTTTACTGATAGATAGAAAATACTTGTCGTTTGATCAAATTTCACTTAAAATCTGTCGCCTTGTATAACCCCAGTGGCGATCGTTTTAAGATCGATATATCCCTTTATCGACACGACGACACGGGCTGATTGGAGTACATTATGTACGCAGTAATCCAAAGCGGTGGTAAACAGCACCGTGTAGTTGAGGGCGAAACCCTTAAAGTTGAATTATTGAAAGCTGAATCTGGTGCGACTATTACATTTGATGATGTATTAATGGTTGTAAACGGTGACAACATTCAAATCGGTGCTCCAGTTGTAGCTGGCGCTAAAGTAACTGCAGAAGTGATTGGTCATGGTCGTCACGACAAAATCCGCATCATCAAAATGCGTCGTCGTAAACACTACCGTAAACAACAAGGTCACCGTCAATGGTTCACTGAGTTGAAAATTACTGGTATTTCAGGCTAATCACGAGGAGTAAGAGACATGGCAACTAAAAAAGCCGGTGGATCGACGAAGAACGGTCGTGATTCAAACCCAAAAATGTTAGGTGTTAAAGTTTACGGCGGTCAAGCTGTAACTGCTGGTAACATCATCGTTCGTCAACGTGGTACAGAGTTCCACGCTGGTGCAAATGTTGGTATGGGCCGTGACCATACTTTATTTGCTACTGCTGACGGCGTAGTAAAATTCGAAGTGAAAGGTCAATTTGGCCGTCGCTACGTAAAAGTTGAAACTGTATAAGTTTTAGCTCGAAAAAAGCCCACATTTTGTGGGCTTTTTTTATGGCATTTATTTTTATTCATCTTCATCATGATGAATGAAATTCTACAAACAACATGAATAACATAACAAAATATCTTATTTTCTCAATGATTAGCACAGAGTTTGTCGGTTAATATGAGTCTTGAATTAAGAGCTTACTCAGTTTCATAACTATGAAAGAGAGTAAGTTGTCTTACAGCAACTAAAAAGGTGATGACATGAATATGCTTCGTAAAACTATGTGTGCTATTACACTTAGCGCGTCAGTGCTTGCTCCTGTAATGAGTACTACAGTGTTTGCTGCGCCTGTAGCAGCACCGGAGCAACAGGCAATTGGGAACCTGGTTAATCAGTTATCAGGTTTACAGCGTTTGACTGCCGACTTTGAACAAACAACTAAAGCCAATACAAAAACTGTGGCACAGAAAAAGAGTTTAAGTGCACAGCATATGAACCAGACATTTAAAGGCTCAATGAAAGTTGAGCGTCCGGGGAAATTTTATTGGGAAACAGTAAGTCCTGCTAAACAAACTATTGTAACGAGTGGAAAAACAGTTTGGATCTATGATCCGGATTTACAACAAGCGGTCCGCCAAAGCTTAGATGATCAGGTTGCAGATACACCAGCATTATTACTCTCTGGTAATACCAACCAAATCATGAAGTCTTATCGTGTAACACAACCCGATAAATCTAAACTTTATTTCACCTTATTCCCTAAAAAAGAAGATGGGGCATTCCAAAGCTTAACAATTAGCTTCGGAGCAAATAAAGCGCCTACACTTATGGTATTACAAGACTCATTAGGTCAAACCACCTATGTACGCTTTAAGAATGTTAAAGTAAATGCTTCAATTCCGGCATCAGTCTTTAACTTTACGCCGCCAAAAGGTACAGATGTTATTGACCAATAATTAAAGCCTCTTCAAAAAAGCTACCGTAAAAGGTAGCTTTTTTTATATAAGAGAGACAGATACATTTTTTAACCCCGTCTTATTCTTACGCTTTGTATAGTGTTAGAGGTAAATTCATGGGGATTATTATGCGACTTTACGATAAGAAAATTATTTGTATTCTTCCATTAATGGCTGCAATGGCAATTGTGACTGGTTGTCAACCAAAGTCAGCAGCCAAAGAAGAGCAGGCTGCTTCGACTGCAAAAGTTAAAGAAACGAAAGAGGCTGGTGTTCCTGTAATTCAAGCAAAAGTAATCCCAGTAAAATTGTCAAAATCAAAAGTTTGCTTAGAAGATGGTTGTACTGAGTATGATTTTCAAACAGTACAGACCAATCAAAAATGGATTAATGATTACTTCACCAATCGTATAAAGAAAGCAGATCCGAATGCTTTTGCAAATTTAGCCGATCAACCAGTTGAAGTACCTGAAGGTGAACCAAGTTCAAGTCAGAGTGCAATTTATGTTCGCTATTTAGGGCAAAACTATAATCTTGCCACCTTTGCATTACAGACTTATTCGTACTCAGCTGGTGCTGCACACGGCATGTCTCATCAAGAATTTGTAAATTTTGACTTATTAAATAAAAAGCACATTACTGTTGCTGAACTTATTCAGCCAGATGTTGAAAAACAGTTGGTTGATGCTCTTTTTGAAGCAAATACAAATTGGCTTCAAGCACACAATATTAGCCGTGAAAAACTTCAGCTAAGCGATAATTTCTACTATGGTGCTAATGGCATTGTATTTGTCTATCCAATTTATGAGCTGGCTTCATATGCAGAGGGAATGTCTGAATTAACGCTGCCATATTTTGAAGCGGGTAAGTTCATTAAACCTGAGTATTTGCCAAGTGTGCCAAACTATAACTTTTAAAATAAGTGATCTATTCTAAGAATTGTGTGAAAGCTATTCGTTATGAATATGATCACTATATTTTTTAGTGTTAAGGCCTTACACTATAGCCAGTTTTTTACCCATATTATGATTGATTATGATCGACCCTAAGTTACTCAGAAATAATATTGAAGCCGTTAATGCGGCTTTGGCAAAACGCGGTGTTCAATTAGATGTTCAAGAATGGGCTTCTTTAGAAACTCGCCGTAAAGATTTGCAATCAAAAACTGAAAAATTGCAGGCAGAACGTAATGCCGGTGCAAAACAAGTGGGTCAGATTAAAAAATCCGGTGGTGATGCTTCTGAGATCATGGCGCGTATGCAAGCCATTGGCGACGAAATCAAAGCTGCTGAAGTTGCTTTGTCAGAGTTACAAAACGAGATTGAACAAAAAGCGTTGAGTATTCCTAACTTACCAGATGAGTCTGTTCCTGCTGGTAAAGATGAAGATGATAACGTTGAAATCTCAAAATGGGGTACGCCTCGTCAGTTTGATTTTGAAATCAAAGATCATACTGACTTAGGTGAGTGGATGGGTGGTTTAGAGTTTGAAACTGCTACTAAATTGACTGGTTCACGTTTTAGCGTACTGAAAGGTTCTTTAGCGCGTCTACAACGTGCGTTAACACAGTTCATGCTTGATACCCATACTTTAAAGAATGGCTATACAGAAGCTTACGTGCCTTATTTGGTAAATGCTGATTCACTTCGTGGTACAGGTCAGTTGCCAAAATTTGAAGAAGATTTATTCAAACTTCAAGGTGAAAAAGAATATTACCTCATCCCTACAGCAGAAGTTCCAGTTACTAACTTCGTTCGCGATGAGATTATTGATACCGAACGTTTGCCTTTAAAATATGCAGCGCATACGCCATGTTTCCGTAGTGAAGCTGGTTCTTATGGTCGTGATACCCGTGGTTTAATTCGTCAGCATCAATTTGATAAAGTTGAGATGGTGCAAATCGTTAAACCTGAAACATCTATGCAAGCACTTGAAGAGCTTACTGCACATGCTGAGGGCATTTTGCAGGCACTAGGTTTGCCATATCGCAAAATTTTGCTCTGTGGTGGGGATATGGGCTTTGGTGCTACCAAAACTTACGACTTAGAAGTTTGGGTTCCAAGCCAAAATACTTATCGGGAAATCTCTAGTTGCTCTAATATGGGTGATTTCCAGGCACGCCGCATGAAAGCACGCTACAGAATGGATCAAAAGAAGACCGAATTGGTGCATACACTAAATGGTTCAGGTCTGGCAGTTGGACGTACTTTGCTTGCTGTAATGGAAAATTACCAACGTCAAGACGGTTCTATCGAGATTCCAGAAGTATTACGCCCATATATGGGTGGTGCAACGTTTATTGACTAAGCTTTGCATCTAAATTGTGCACGGTTTTTGCTTAACCCAAATCAGATGATTAATGTAGAGGTTTAAGGTGGATATTTTTCCAATCTCTTTAAAGTTGCAACAGCAACATTGTCTGATTGTGGGTGGTGGGCATATTGCATTGCGCAAAGCAAATCTTTTAGCCAAAGCGGGAGCAGTAATCGATATTATTGCTCCTGCAATTGAAGAGCAGCTTTTACATTTAGTCAAAACGACAGGCGGAGAGTATTTTGCCGAGTCCTTTGCTGAAAAAATATTAAATACACCATATCGATTGGTGATTGCTGCAACTAATGATGCGCAAGTGAATAAAGCTGTTTTTGAACAATGTGAAGCGCGTAATTTATTGGTCAATAGTGTTGATGATATTCCACATTGTCGCTTTATGGTTCCAGCTATTATTGATCGTTCTCCGTTAATTATTTCTGTCGCTTCAAATGGTGCATCACCAGTTTTATCAAGACAACTTCGTACTCAAATAGAAACAATTGTTCCGCATGGCATGGGTAAGTTGGCTGAGTTTTCTGGTCAGTGGCGTAAGCAGGTAAAAGAAAAAATTCCCAATCCAGATGAGCGTCGGATTTTTTGGGAAAACCTCTATGCTAGCCCATTGAAAGAACAAGTTTTCAATGACAATTTAGAAGTTGCAAATGGTTTGATTCAGCAAGCCTTAACAGAATGGACTGCACCTAAAGGTGAAGTTTATTTGGTAGGCGCTGGACCGGGTGATCCGGAGTTACTGACACTAAAAGCATTACGTCTTATGCAGCAAGCTGATGTTGTGATTTATGATCGTCTTGTTTCTGCGCCCATTTTAGAGCTTTGCCGTCGTGATGCGACTAAAATTTATGTCGGTAAAGCCCGTTCAAATCACTCCGTTCCCCAAGATGGTATTAATGCTTTACTGGTTGAATATGCTCAAAAAGGAAAGCGTGTTTGTCGTTTAAAGGGTGGTGATCCATTTATCTTTGGACGTGGTGGTGAAGAGATTCAAGAGCTCGTTGAGGCGAATGTCACTTTCCAAGTTGTACCAGGTATAACAGCAGCATCAGGCTGTTCAGCTTATGCGGGCATTCCATTAACACATCGTGATTATGCACAAAGTGTTCGTTTCTTGACTGGGCATTTAAAGGAAGGTTCACCTGAACTTCCTTGGAATGAGCTAGTTTATGAAAATCAAACTTTAGTTTTATATATGGGGCTAGTTGGTTTGGAGCGTATTTGTGAACAACTTATTGCTCATGGCCAACGTGCTGATATGCCGGTAGCTTTAATCTCTAAAGGAACCACACCAGACCAGAAAGTTGTGGTTGGAACATTAGCTGATATCGCAACAAAAGTGTCTGAACATCATATCGTAGCACCGACTTTAACCATTATTGGTGAAGTGGTGAATTTACGTGAACAGTTAAAATGGCAATAAGTTCATTTGAGTTTATTGCTGGTTATTAAAGTCGAGAAAATTTGTGATTCATGTTGTCCTATACGAGCCTGAAATTCCTGCCAATACAGGCAATATCATTCGTTTATGTGCTAATACTGGTGCACAGCTACATTTAGTCAAGCCTTTAGGTTTTGAATTGGATGATAAAAAGCTCAAACGGGCAGGCCTTGATTATCATGAATGGGCACGTATGCAAATTTGGGACAACATAGAACTTTGCCTTGCCGACTTGAAAGCTAAAGGTGTCGAGCATGTTTTTCCACTCACCACTAAAGGTTCTGCAACTCCGCATACAGTTGATTTGAATCGACCTGTGGCTTTACTGATGGGACCAGAAACACGCGGTTTGCCTGAGCATGTTCGCTTGATGTTTCCACAAGAACAGTGGATTCGTTTGCCAATGGCTGAAAACTCAAGAAGTTTAAATTTATCTAATGCAACGGCTGTGATTGTTTATGAAGCATGGCGTCAGCAGGGTTTTAAAAACTTAGGATAAGTTAATAGTTTTTAAATAAAAATAAGGCCACAGTTGTGGCCTTATTTGTTTTTAGATGTCTTATTTGGGGAAAACAACACCACTTGCTAAATCATAATTTGTTGGTGAGTTGGTATAGACCGATCCAAGTCGAACTGCAAAGAACCAGCCTAATGTACCTTGGTCTTGAATCCGATTTTCAAAAATATAAGGCTCATCTGTTTCGGATGCAGCATCTTCAATAAATACTTTATATTCAATAGGTCCTGTATTTTCACTGTCGCGCTCAAATAGATAACCATCAATATTAAAGAAGCCTAGGTTATTGTTCGCGTCGACTAATCTGTAACCTTCAGCTGCCTGTTCTTTAAGAAGTTTTTCAAGTTTAATTGCATCATCCTTGTTGAAAGGAATATGTTGTGGAACTTCAAAATAACGATATGCATAGGTTCCGTTATGGGTACTGCTATTTACGCAAGTAGGTACATAGAAGGTTCCATTCGTTGTGCCATTATTAGTGAATTCTGAGTTTGCGTAAATTAGCTTACAACCTTGTGCACCAAGTTCATTGAAGGCATTTAGAATACTTGTGCGAGAAGTGTTGGTTAAGAAGCGATTAGAATACGAATAGGTTGCAGGTTTCTTATCATTTTTCACAAATAAATATTTATCTGTATCAGATGTAACCTCGCCAAATGAAAGCTTATATATATAGCCTAAGCTACCTTGTTTATTTAACTCATTCACCCATAGTAAATAACGGTTTGCTACTGAATTAGTTTTAACATCAACTGTTTTATAGGTGTATGTGTCAGTGGATTTATTGTTTTTAACATATAAATTTTTATACAGCGCAAAGCTTCCATCCGGATTATCTAATCTTACAGATGGCGTGAGAAGAGCGTAGCCTTGGCGTCCTTGATCATTAAGTTGACTTAATACGTCTGCCCAAGATTCCTTATTATCTCCTAGTCTAAAACTTGCTGTTGCCAATACTTGAGTTGGCTTTTGCATGCTTGCTGGTGGAGTTGTTTTTGTGAAGCAGGTATTTGTGAGATCAAAGTTTGCTTGCTGCAAATAATTATGTATCGCATTTGGTTCATCTGTAGGAACTAGACAGAATTGGTTTGCATTTTTAAACCCTAAAATAGCTGGCTGTTTCTGCGTTAGCTTTCCTGCTACTACAAGCTGCCAATCTACTTTGTTATAGCTTGAGGTTTGTACTGTCTGAGGTGCTCCAATATTTGAAACCAGACTAAAATCTTCAGCTTGGCGGTAACTTGCAACAATGTTACCTGTACAGTTCGATTCATTCTCATAACGTACTGTTTCACTGGCAAATCGCACGCTGTTATCAGAAACCTTAATGACATTCATTTTTAGAGCAGAACCGTTAATACAACCTCCTTTGCCTGCTAACCAACTTCCAACAAAGCGATCCGCTACACTTGTTGGTGTTGGTGTTGGTGTTGGTGTTGGTGTTGGTGTTGGTGTTGGTGTTGGTGTTGGTGTTGGTGTTGGTGTTGGTGTTGGTGTTGGTGTTGGTGTCGGTGTTGGTGTCGGTGTCGGTGTCGGTGTCGGTGTCGGTTCCGAATCGTTATCATCAGATCCGCAACCACTTAAAGCTATAAAAATCAAAGCAATGCTGCTTCCTTTTAGTATGTTATTCATCACATGAACCCTTTTTTTATTAAAAATGTGAAAATTTAACATTTTTAAAATAGATCAATTATAATGCAGTTGTAAAGATCAAATTTGAAAAAAGGTTCAACATGGCAGCTTATAATCAAATTGAAATATTCGAACAAAGCCAAAAATGGTTTGACCAGTTGCCATTAGAGTGGAAAA
Source organism: Acinetobacter sp. AOR18_HL (assembly GCF_027855145.1). Taxonomy (NCBI): domain Bacteria; kingdom Pseudomonadati; phylum Pseudomonadota; class Gammaproteobacteria; order Moraxellales; family Moraxellaceae; genus Acinetobacter; species Acinetobacter sp. AOR18_HL. The sequence goes on along the minus strand of NZ_JAKTIG010000058.1, from coordinate 36,436 downwards.
ACTGGCTTGAAGAAAACTTAGAAAAAGGGTGTGGAGTTGAACAATTAGTCGATGTATTAAAAGCAAATGGATTTGAACCAAAGTTTGAAATGAATGATTTGAAATTTCAGACTTTATTGGATCATGATCAAGAGTGGATAATTGAACAAGTTTTAAATGAGGTAACGTCTTCGGAAATTATAAAAATATTAATAGAGCAGGGGCATGATGGTTTAAAAGTAAAAGAATATTTAAATAATTTAGAAAATAATAAGTTATATAAAATTTTGAAGAAAAAGCATCATCAACTTAAAAAACGTGAATGGTTAATAGAAACTGTAGATCAATTAGCACAGCTAAACTCTGACTATAGTAAAGAAATTCCTTCAATTACTGCTCCACGGTTCTCTGGTTTTATAAAGGATTACTATAGTCAACATCGCCCTGTGATTTTAAAAAAAGGAATAGAACATTGGCCAGCTTTGCACAAATGGTCTCCGCAATATTTTGCTTCTAAATTTGGCCATCATTTAGTTGAGGTTCAGATGAATAGAAATTTAGATGAACAGTTTGAAAGACATTCTCCATCATTAAAACAAAAAATGAAGATGGCAGAGTTTGTATCAAAAGTTATGTCAGTTGATGCTAGTAACGATTTTTATATGACTGCAAATAATGCATCAAATAGTCATCAGATGCTTCAAGAATTATTTTCAGATATAGATGATTTTGCAGATGGTTACTGTGATTTGGCTTTAAAGGATGACCGTAGTTTTTTATGGTTTGGACCTAAAGGAACATTTACACCTTTACATCATGATTTAACGAATAATATGTTAGTTCAAATTTATGGGAGCAAAAAAGTAACTTTAATTCCTGCATTGCAAGTTCCTCATCTATATAACGATCATTGGGTATTTAGTGAGTTGAGTGATACAAATAAAATTGATTTTGAAAAATATCCTTTAGCAAAATCAATTACTCCTGTTGAATGTATTTTGAATGCAGGGGAAGCTCTATTCATCCCGATTGGTTGGTGGCATAGCGTAGAAAGTTTGGATGTCTCAATTAGTATTTCTTTTACCCATTTTAATGCACCAAATCATTATGTAGATCGGTTTCCCAAAGAGGTCTAAGAATGAAAATTGCATCTTAAACCGTTCAGTGTGACAATTGCTCGGCCCATACTGTTTTTCAAATATGAAGGAAAATTGTTACTCTATGACCACACTCCAAACGAACAATGCAGAACTTAATCAAAAGCAGGTATTAATGTTAATGGAATACCTGACGCAATGGTTAATTCGTTCAGGAGTGGGATATAACGACTTTGTAACTGCTTTAAAACCTGTTTTCTATCAACAGGCTTTAAGTGAGCTAGAGCGTATAGAGCAAAAGCCAACTGATTCAGCAGTCAGTTTACTTTCAGGGTTACATCGCAAAGACGTAAATGCATTTAAAAAGGCAATGCAGGCTGGACAGCCTTTAACAGAGGCCAAAGTAGCAGAGCCAGTAAGTGTTCCTGCTCGGGTGATTGGTTTGTGGCTTGCAGAGGGATTGGCAGAAAAAATTCCATTTGTAAGTAATGATCAGGTTAGTTTTGAAAATTTAGTAAAGAAATTCTCAACTGAAAAGCATCCAAGATCTATTTTGAATGAACTCGAACGCCTAAATATTGTGAAAGAAGAAGATGGCCTTGTGATGTTGCAGCAGCGTAGTTTTATGCCTGATGTTGAGCAATTCGAGGTTCGAAAATTATTAACAAATAACTTAGAAGCACATTTAGCTGCAGGAGTTCATAATTTATTTCAGCCCGAAAAAGAACCCTATTTAGAACAAGCAATTTTTGCTGATGAACTAACAGATGAATCGATCACTATACTTAAAGAAGCAAGTTTACGTTTATGGGAAGATTTATCACTACAAGTACTTAAATTAGCTATTGAACGTTGTGCACTCGATGAAGGAAAAGAGGGTGCAACAAAAACTTTCCGTTTCGGAGCTTATCAATATGACGAAAACAACTTATAAAAAATTAATAATATCCATGAGCTTCATTTTGACAGGTGGTCTTTTAACCGCTTGTGGAGAGGATTTATTCGCAGGTGGTGCAAGTTTAGGGGGATCAGGATATCCGACTAAACCTGGTAAACCGGGTGATTTTGAAACACCGGCCGATGGAGAGAAAGGCGACTCAAAAGATAATGAAATTTGGTTGCCTGCACCCGTTGAAGATGGCTGTAATGGCTTACATCGCAAACTACAGTTTCTCAATAATGTAACGCGGGAACCCATAGAAAAAGAAACTGTTTTTAAATATGCACAGCAGTTAACTCTAAACGGTACTCTGGCTTTGCAGATTACTCAAACTAATAAGGGATTAGAGAAAATACAAGAAAAACAACCTGCATGTTATGTACCTTTAGAACTCTATTTACTTGGAAACATGAAGCGCTCTTATCCAGAAAATGAGTGTAAAGAGACTCAAACTTACGAATATCTGCCAGGTGAAACCAAAACTTTTATTGTCAATTATCCAGCATTTGACGTCATGAATGGTACTTGGAAATATGGTCTAGAAAGCAACTATTTGAAGAATGATCAAGAGTTAAAGCAATGTGAACCTTTAACTATCCAATTTAAAATAAGTGCACCACCTGAGCCGATTAAAATTAATTAAGTTGAGCCACTCATGAGCGATAAAATTTTAAAGGAAGTATGAGTTAAGCTTGCTCTAGCACTTTTTCATCATAAGTCATTTGGGCTGCTAAAACCTGTTCAATATTGGTTTCGGCCCATTCCTTTAATTGGAACGCCATTGAAGCGACATTTTGTCCCAGTGAAGTTAGTGAGTAATCAACACGAATAGGAGACGTATTCTGAATTTTACGCTCAATAAAACCATCTCTTTCCAGCATTTTTAACTTCTGTGATAAGACTTTAGGCGAAATACCTTGAATATTCTTTTTGAGCAAGTTGAAGTGCTGAGTTTCCTCTTCAAGCACATTTAAAATTAATAAAACCCACTTATCTGCAATTTTTTCAAAAAATAAACGAGCAGGGCAATGTTGTTGAAAAACATTATATTTTAGACATTCATTCATACTATTTACCTACTAATTTCTTAAAAAATTACCATAGTTACCAGTTAGTAACTAATTGACACCTAGTTTCTAAAATATATCATAAAGTGGAATTTAATAAAACAAAGGTTTGCTCCCATGTCTAACTCTAATATCGCGGTTGTATATTTCTCTGGTTATGGCCATACCAAAGTAGTGGCTGAAACGTTTGCAAACGAAATTAATGCTCAGCTCATCCAAATTGATCAAGAAGGTAATATTACTGAGCAAGATTGGCAGACATTAAATGATGCGAAGGGGATTGTTTTTGGTGCTCCGACTTATATGGGTACAGCACCATGGCAGTTTAAAAAGTTTGCTGATGCAACTTCAAAAGTTTGGTTTACACGTGGTTGGCAAGATAAAGTATTTGCAGGCTTTACAAACAGCGCGAGCTTAAATGGGGATAAGCAGGTTACGCTTATTCAATTACAGACTTTAGCATCGCAACATGGTGGAATTTGGGTGAGCCTTGGTTTATTACCAGCGAATACAAAAGATGCAACACGTGAAGATGTAAATAACTTAGGTGGTTCAGTTGGACTTTTAGTTCAATCACCTTCTGATGCAAGTGTAGAGGAAGTCCCTGCTGGAGACCTTGAAACAGCGAAACTCTATGCTCAACGTGTACAAAATATTGTGAACAAAATTTTTGGTTAATTTGACCATAAAAAAGGCGCTTTAAGCGCCTTTTTTATGAGGGATGGTTATTCATGTTCATTATGTTGAGGTGCTTGATATTTAAAACCTTTAGTTTTATAACCTAGGTATAAAATACCGAACATTGCCCACCATAATCCATATTTCAAGGCTGTCTCTTCAATCTCAAGCCATAGAGCGAAAATACTGAAGAAGCCAAGAAGTGGAATAATTACAAAGTTAAAAATATCTTTGAAATTCTTTGTGCGGCCATCACGTAAAGCATAGCGTGAAATCACTGATAAATTAACAAATGTGAATGCAGTTAACGCACCAAAGCTAATCATTGAAATGACAATATCTAAGCTCATGAAACCTGCTGCTAGTGCTACAACACCAACAATAAGAATATTGTATGAAGGCGTATAGTTCTTTGGACTAACATGACCAAAGATTTTTTTATTGATTACACCATCACGTCCCATTGCATACATTAAGCGCGATACACCTGCATGAGCTGAAATACCAGATGCCATGACAGTAATAATTGCAAAAGCAAGAACGTATGATTGAAATAATGAACCACCTACAAGTAATAAAATGTCTGGCTGTGTTGCTGCAACATCTTCAAAGTAGTTTTTAGGATCATGTGGGAAGTAAATTTGCATGAAGTAAGTACTGATGACAAAGATTACACCAGCGATAAGTGCTGTTAAGAAAATCGCTTTAGGTAATGTTTTCTCAGTGTCTTTTGTTTCTTCTGCTAAAGAACTTAAAGAGTCGAATCCAGTAAACGAGAAGCAAAGTAATGTTGCACCAGTGACTAATGCCCCTACGGATGTCAACTCATTCCAGAAAGGCTCTAAGCTCCATAACTGATAACGGGTTGCTTCTGTAATTGGACCTTCTGCATTATAGCCCATTTGTAATTTGCTATAGACTAGATAAGTAAATATGCCGATCACGAGTAATTGTACAAATACAATCAGGCTATTAAAATTAGCAACAAAGCGTGCGCCACGTAAGTTAATACCAGTCATGAAAGCGGTTAATACAATTACCCATACCCAATGATTGACTGTAGGAAATAATGCATCAAGATAAATACCAGCCAAAATAATATTGACCATTGGTGAAAGCAAATAATCTAACCAAGATGACCAACCCACCATAAAACCAACATTAGGGTGAATTGATTTTTGTGCATAGGTATAAGCTGAACCTGAAGATGGATAGCGCTTAATCATATGTCCATAACTAATCGATGTTAGCAAAATGGCAATTAATGCAAAAATGTACGAAGTTGGAACATGGTAATGACTTTCTTCGGAAACTAGACCGAATGTGTCAAATAATGTCATTGGCTGAATATAGGCTAAACCAATAATAATAATATGCCAAAGACCTAGCGTTTTTCGTAGCTTAACTACAGACGGAGTCCCAGAGATAGTTGTCAACGGCGTTATCCTCATAATCGTTGATCAAGGATCAGCTTGGTGTTAAGGATCGTTTGAGACGAACGATCCCCCCTACAGAAAAAGATAAAGTGCGCCAATCTATCCTAAATTGATGCAAATTGTCAGTACTTTCATCGATTTTTTAGCAAATTTTTTGCCATATTTACAAATAAAATGATGAATATAGATTCACATCTATAAAAAAGGTCCTGATTTTATATAAAAATCAGGACCTTATGGGGGATTTTTGATTTAACTTATCTTATTACCATGCCTTTTGTAAAATATCGCGGATATCTTTTAGGCTTGCTTCTTTAGGATTGTAAATAATTGAGCCGTCATTTAGTGCTTTTTCTGCAACTTCATCGAGCTGTGCTTCAGTTACTTTGCCAGTTTCACGTAAAGTACGTGGTAACTTGGTTAAGGTAAATAAACGATCACGCATCGCTAAAATTGTTGCAATCGCTCTGTCTGCACGTTGAGTTGCTGGAGTTTGTGCATAGATATCAGCACCAGCTAATGGCAATAGTAATTCACCAATTTTCTGGCCATTTACCTGCTTATTATATTCAAGGACATATGGTAAGAATAAATTCATACATAAACCGTGAGGCAGGTGAGCAACAGCACCTAAAGCATGACCTAAAGAATGTACAAGGCCTACCATTGAGTTAGAGAATGCAATACCTGCCATTGTAGAGGCTTGTGCTAGTTCTAAACGACCTTGTGAGTCATTTGGGTTTTCTAGGACATTAAATAGGTTTTCACTAATCTTTTTAATTCCAGCACTTGCATAAGCATCGCTAAGTGGATTGGCAGCCATACATGTATAGGCTTCAACACAATGTGTTAAGGCATCCATACCTGTCATTGCAGTTAAATGAGGTGGCAATGTAAGTGTCATGCGCGGATCTAAAATCGCTGCATGTGGCATTAAGTAATAAGAGGCAAATGCCAATTTAACATTCTTTTGCGTATCTGAAACCACGGCAACCATAGTCACTTCAGATCCCGTACCTGATGTAGTCGGAATTACGAAAAATGGTTTTAATGGTTTTGGTAGGTTGTGTGCACCAGAATATTGAAGTAAGTCATCTCCACCTTCAGACACTAAAATGTTAGTTGCTTTAGAAGTATCGATAACTGAACCACCGCCTACAGCAATAATCGCATCGCATTTATTCTTGCGATAAGCTTCTGCGGCAAGACGAACGACTTCTAAACTTGAGTCTGGTGGAACATCATCAAACACATGACCAATGACAGCATCAGTCGTACTGAACGCAGCTTCAATCGGGTTGAGTAGGCCATTTGCGCGCACACCTTTATCTGTAATGATGAGCGGACGTTTTGCACCTAAAGTCGCAAGTTCAAACGGAATATGTTCTAACGCAGCATTACCGGCAATGACTTTTACAGGACAAAAGAATTCGTAATATGGTTTAGCCATGTTATGCGCTCCGCTTGAAATAGGACTTAGCTACTTTTAAGTAAATATTTGCAGCTTCGTTGAATTTTTCTTTTAGGGTGAGTTCGGTTGGGTATTCTTTGACTGCAAGAGACGCAACCAATTTAGGTAAAATGAGAGATTCCATTTTATTTAGACAGCGTACTAAGCGAATGGCAGCAGATACATCGCCATCAGCAATCATTCGGTCATTAGCAAATGCTTGGGCAGTACTTTCTTGAAAAGAAAATACTAAAAAGGCATGAGTTACATGTTTGAATGTAATAGTTAAGTCTGGCTTTCTTTCAGCTCTTTTGAGTAGCTCTAACTGTTTGTCTTCTGTGACTCGAGCAAAAAATGCTGGTCCATTTGGGAAAACATTCATTGAAAGTACAAAGTGAACAGGAAATTTAGATACTTCCTCTTGTATTTCAGTGTCCACTTGACTTGCCATGACTAAGCCACGACCAACAACATCCATCATGAGCTTAACGTAGGCAAGTTGCAGAGTAGGCTTTACAGCTTTTGTCGAAATCACTCGCGTATCCCTTGTTAAAATTATGCAAAAGCAAATTTAGAGTAATTACTCTAATCCATTTTTATTTCATCGCAAAGCGATTTATTCAGTTTTGACTTCTGGGTCATTAAAGTATCCAGTGTTCTTAATATACTCAATAAAGTCTTGGCAAAGTTGAGTGAATGATGGATAAGGAGTCACCAAATCTTGTATACGCACCATTTCTAAACCAGCGTAGCCACAAGGATTGATCGTCTGGAACCCATCTAGGGCACAGTCCAGATTTAGCGCTAACCCATGGTAGCTACGACCACGACGAATTTTAAAACCTAAGGAACCAATCTTACGGCCATCGACATATACTCCTGGAGCATCAGGCTTAGCATACGCTTCAATTCCGTATTTTTTTAAAACATCTATCATGAATTGTTCAGCAAAACTGACCAATGTTCGTACGTTCCATTTTAGACGATTAAGATCAAACATGAAGTAAGCAACAAGTTGACCAGGTCCATGCCAAGTCACTTGTCCACCACGGTCAGTTTGCACTACAGGAATATCTGATGAAATTAGGATGTGTTCAGGTTTACCAGCTTGACCTTGAGTTAAAACATTATGATGTTGAAGTAACCATAACTCATCAGGCGTATCTTGATCTCGCTCATTTGTTAAGAGTTTCATGGTTTCAAACTTGCTTTGATAATCTTGTAAATCGTTCCATTGCCGAATGATTAAGTTAGGTTTATCAAGGCTCATCACAATCTCTTCCTATAATTAGTTTATGCGGCGCCCAGTTAATATCTACTAGATAAAAGCCGAAAATCTTGTAATTTTAAAGGATTTTATAAAAGGAATTCTAAATATTTGTAAGGTTTTTCGTGGTAGGAAGTTTTTAAAATTTCCAAAAAAAATACCACAGTAAGAATGCCTGACTGTGGTATTGATTGAAGAACTTAAAATTAAAGCGCAGTTCTAATCTGCGGACAAGCAGCCAAGTCAGCATAAAGTGCATGAACTTGTTCCAATTCTTCAAAGCGCAATTGTGCTGTTAAAGAATGATACTTGCCGGTGCGAGATTCTTGAACTTTTAATGTTGAGTGGTCGAAGTCTGGAAAATGTTTTACCAAAATATCGACTACAGCAACACGTAATTCTTCACCCGCATCGCCAATAAGTTTAATTGGATAATCCATCGGAAATACCCAAAGATGTTCTTGTAGTTCGCGAGATGGAGTGCGGTCTAACATAAGTTACCTCATGATTTGAAACGCCTGCATTATCGCAGGCGTTTATAGCTCTTTCTATTAAATGGGGCTTGGTTTTGAAATTTCAAGCTTTCAAAACTTAGTCATTTTCCAAGAAAGAACGTAAATGTTCAGAACGAGAAGGGTGGCGTAATTTACGCAATGCTTTCGCTTCAATCTGACGGATACGTTCACGCGTTACATCAAATTGTTTGCCAACTTCTTCAAGTGTGTGATCGGTTGGCATATCAATACCAAAACGCATCTTCAATACTTTTGCTTCACGTTCAGTTAAGTTTTCCAATACTTCACGAGTTGCTTCTTTTAAACCTTCTGAAGTCGCAGCATCAATTGGAGAAGTGATGTTTTGATCTTCAATGAAATCCCCAAGATGTGAATCTTCATCATCACCAATAGGTGTTTCCATCGAAATCGGTTCTTTAGCAATTTTAAGTACTTTACGAACCTTAACTTCATCCATTTCTAAACGTTCACCTAATTCTTCAGGTGTTGGTTCACGGCCCATTTCTTGTAACAATTGACGAGATACACGGTTGATCTTGTTAATTGTTTCAATCATGTGTACTGGAATACGAATTGTACGAGCCTGATCGGCAATCGAACGAGTAATCGCCTGACGAATCCACCAAGTTGCATAAGTCGAGAATTTATAACCACGACGGTATTCAAACTTGTCTACAGCTTTCATCAAACCAATGTTCCCTTCTTGAATCAAGTCAAGGAACTGTAAACCACGGTTGGTATATTTCTTCGCAATTGAAATTACCAAACGGAGGTTGGCTTCTACCATTTCTTTCTTAGCGCGACGTGCTTTCGCTTCGCCAATCGCCATACGTTTAGAGATATCTTTAATTTCAGCAACGCTTAAACTAAGCTCTTTCTCAATATCTGCAATCTTTTGTTGGAATGCTAAAACATCTGGACGAACTTTTTCTAAATGTGCCTTGATTTCAGCAGGTGCTTTAGCAATTTGTTCATCTAACCAAGCTGGATTAGATTCCTGTTTAGGGAAAGATGTACGGAATTGAGTACGATCCATACGGCCACGACGTACTGCATAACGCATGATTTCACGTTCATTGGCACGAATTTGCTCATGTGTACCACGAATCATTTCAGAGATGATGTCAAATAAACGTGGTGTAAATTTAAACATCATGAACACAGTAGCTAAAGCTTCTAAAGCTTCTTCAGCCTCTGGACTGTTACGACCATGTTTTTCAACAACAGCTTTTGTTTTAGCCCAAGCAGCTTCTAGTTCAGTAAAACGAACTTTTGCAACCTCAGGGTCTGGACCTGAATCGCCTTCAGAGTCATCATCACCTTCAGACTCTTCTTCTTCATCGTCATCATCAAGCTTAACTTCTTTCGTTGATTTTGAAGATGATTCGTCTTCTTCTTCAAGTTCTTCAACTTCTTCTAAAACTTCTGGAATATCTTCATCGGTTTCAGGATCGAGGTAGCCTGATAAAATATCTGCAAGACGGCGTTCGCCAGTTAAAAAATCATTATATTCTTTTAATACAACTTCAACAGCATTTGGCCAGTAAGCAATTGAATTAAGGACATCACGGATACCTTCTTCAATACGTTTGGCAATGCTGATTTCACCTTCACGGGTTAATAGTTCAACTGTACCCATTTCACGCATGTACATACGTACAGGGTCTGTCGTACGTCCAGGCTCATTTTCAACCGATGCAAGTACGGCAGCAGCTTCTTCTTCAGCAACCTCATCAGTTGCGTCAGCCGACTCACCGAACATGGTATCGTCAGATTCAGGTGCACGCTCGTGTACAGGAATACCAACGTCTTGAAGCATTTGAATAATGTCTTCAATCTGTTCGCTTTCAGTAATCGAGTCCGGCAGATGATCGTTAACCTCAGCGTAAGTTAAGTAACCTTGTTCTTTGCCTCGGCTAATCAGAGCCGCTACTTGAGAAGTAGGGGAATGCATATCGCTCATCTTTGCTTACTCTTTGTTGAATCTGTGGCAGTGAAAAACCGTGCATGATAGCACAATTTGCTTGAAATGTTTTGGCTTTGATCAGTAACCGTTAAATAAAAAATATCTTTGAATTCACGTCTGTTTTTTGAATATTGGGATAAAATCATTTTTTTCAAGCTTAAATCATCGAAAAAATCATAGAATTTTTTTTTGATCAAAAAAATAGTTCAGCTTTATAAATACACAATTTTTTGGGCGAAAAAAAGTACAAATATGCAGTTTAATGAAAAAAATATAAATAAAACTTGACACGATTTAATAACCAAGATAAATAGCGGCTAGACCCATTCACATTTTTTCATTAGAGGTAGTTTTAGTGTCTTCTACAGATTTTGAATTAGATGATAACTACGGTGATGATGATGATGTCGGTTTTGATGAGTCATCAGGCAAAATCACTGCGAAAGAATCATTAGAAAAACGTAGATTAATTGATGATCTATTGGCTCAACGCCGTTTAGAGCGTGAGTTAAAAGATTTTGATTACGATTTAGACGATGATGATCTTGATGATGAAGACTAATCAAATCTGAATAGGGCATCGTCAGCTTAGATGCTATGCTATCGTAGATTTCTTTTTTATAGTCAGGTAACACAATGAGTGCGTTAGATTTAGACCAATTAAGTGAATATCTAGATGGAGACCACAATGAGTATGGTCTGGATTTCGCTGCAACTCATGGTTTTCTGTGTGCAATTGCAGTAGGCCCTCAGTTCGATCGTTGGTTAGATGAATTGTTTGATAATAACCATAAAAAAGTTCCTGCCGAAATTATTCAGCAGATCAAAGCGTGGTTAGAGTCAATTCGACAAGACTTAGCAAATGAAAATGGAATTGAATTTCCGTTTGAAATTGAGGAAGCGGATGTTGAGTCTAGCTTAGGCGACTGGAGTGTTGGATTTGTTGATGCGATGTTCTTAAATGAAGATGCATGGTTTGCACCTGAATATGAAGAACAATTAATTGATTTAACTTTACCAATGATGGTATTTAGTGGAATTGATGAAGAAGATCCACAGATGGAATCTTTCCGTCGTAATGGACAGTTAATGGATGAACTGGCAGAAGAAATCCCAGATAATTTGAATGAATTATACTTGATGTATCATACGCCAAATTAATTTATTAGAAGAAATAATAAATAACGTCCTTTCTAGGGCGTTTTTTATTGTAAAAAAATTAGTGGAATAAATAAAAAAGGGCAGTTAGAAATCTAAATGCCCTTTAAAAACTATATTATAGTTTTATAGGCGTTTACGCTTTGCAGCAGCAATTTGTGATTGGCGCATACGGAAACCAGCTTTTTGCTTTTCTGTGGTCTTGTCGATGCAATAAACGCAAGAAACACCGTGTTCATAACTTGGTAGAGCAGACTCTTCAGGAGTTAAAGGCCAACCACAAGCATGACATTTAATATTCACGCCTTCCTCTACCCCATGAGTTACAGCAGTGCGTCCGTCAAATACGAAACATTCACCTTCCCATAAGCTTTCATCAGCAGGGGTTTCTTCTAGGTACTTAAGGATACCGCCTTTAAGATGGTAAACCTCTTTAAATCCTTCTTGAAGAAGTAAAGAAGTTGATTTTTCACAGCGAATACCACCAGTACAGAACATCGCAATTTTTTTGTCTTTATGTTGCTCTAATTCTTTCTTGACGTATTTTGGAAACTCACGGAATGTTTCAGTTTTAGGGTCAATTGCGCCCTTAAATGTACCCGCTTTATATTCGTAATCGTTACGTGTGTCGATTAAAATTACATCATCACGTGCGATTAAATCATTCCACTCTTTAGGATCAAGGTAGTGACCGACTAAGTCACGAGGTTTAACCTCAACACCTAAAGTCACAATTTCTTCTTTAAGTTTAATTTTCATTTTGCGGAAAGGTTTGTCAGAACTATGGGATTCTTTGTATTCCATAGCGCCAAAGCCTTCATTGAGCAAAAACTGATGTAGTGTATCAATTGCTACGCGATCACCAGCAACAGTACCATTAATTCCTTCACCTGCTACAATCAGAGTTCCACAGAGGTTAATTGTTTTCACTAAGTCTAATAAACGTTGTTGAAGATCGGCAGGATCTTGAACTTCTTTAAATTGATATAGTGCTGCAACAACCCAACCTGCGGTCGCTTGCTGTTCTACAGGTGCAAGCTGTTCTACAGTAGCGTTCATGGAAAACTCCAAATGTATTAAGATAGAAATTTAAGGCGCATATTTTAGCGCGAAAATTAGTAATAAGCGAGAAAACCATAAAAAGTATATGGTTTATTTAAGGAGTTTGTTTTGAGTAATGATCATCGAACGCTCTCTCTCACCCCATGTGCAGGGCGTTGTTCAACAGTTTTTGGTGATCAGGTTTGTCGTGGTTGTCGCCGTTTTAACCACGAGGTGATTCAATGGAACACTTATACGGCAGAGCAGCGTTTAGCTGTATGGAAGCGTTTAGATGATCAATTGAATCAAATCTTAGTGCCGATGCTGCCTCATGCGGACTTACAGCATGTTGAGGGCTTTATTTTAAGTAAGCGTGTTCGGTTAATGGAAGGGGCGAGCCAGGGTCGTAAGCTTTACCATGCCTTAAAAATATGTGAAAAGAATAAACATCTAGCACACGAGAGTGGTTTGGGTATTTCGGAGTCTCAAGTCAAAACAATATGGGTTGAGTTTGAAAGACGTGTTTTAGCGTTGGCTAAAGCGAGCTATGAGTTGGCTTGGTTGCGAGCAGATGGAATTAGCCATCACTTGTTAACTATGTATGAAGAAGAATAAGTCTAGAGTAGAAAAGACGGAAATAAAAAAGCTGCCAGAAGGCAGCTTTTTTTTATTAATTTTCTTTCGAATATTAACGTTTGATGTCGCGTTGAGTTTCACCAGTATAAAGCTGACGAGGACGACCGATTTTGTAAGGGCCGCTGTGCATTTCTAACCAGTGGCTGATCCAACCAACTGTACGAGCAAGAGCGAAGATTACAGTAAACATTTCTGTTGGGATACCAATCGCTTTAAGGATGATACCTGAGTAGAAGTCTACGTTAGGGTAAAGTTTACGCTCAACGAAGTACGGGTCGTTCAATGCGATACGCTCAAGTTCCATAGCAAGTGCTAATTGAGGATCGTTGATACCTAAAGCTTCAAGAACTTCGTCACAAGTTTGCTTCATTACTTTAGCACGTGGGTCGAAGTTTTTGTAAACGCGGTGACCGAAGCCCATAAGCTTAACTTCTTTGCGTTTAACTTTTTCCATGAACTCTGCAACGTTTTCAACGCTACCGATTTCATCAAGCATCTTAAGAACTGCTTCGTTTGCACCACCGTGAGCAGGGCCCCAAAGTGCAGAGATACCAGCAGAGATACATGCATACGGGTTTGCACCAGTAGAGCCAGCAAGACGTACTGTAGATGTAGACGCGTTTTGTTCATGGTCAGCATGAAGCGTGAAAATACGATCCATTGCGCGAGCAAGAACAGGATTAACCTTGTAATCTCGGTCAGCAGGAGTAGCAAACATCATGTGCAAGAAGTTTTCCGCATAACTTAAATCGTTACGTGGATAGATGAATGGTTGACCTACTGTATATTTGTAACTCCAAGCAGCAAGCGTTGGAATTTTTGCAATTAAGCGAATTGCAGTGATTTCACGGTGATTGATGTCTTCAATATCTAGGTTGTTATGATAGAACGCAGATAATGCACCTACAACACCAACCATGATTGCCATTGGGTGAGCGTCACGACGGAAACCATTGAAGAAACGGCTAACTTGATCATGAACCATAGTGTGAGCACGAACTTTCGTATCAAACTCAACTTTTTGCTCAGCAGTTGGGAGCTCGCCATTTAATAATAAATAACAAGTTTCAAGATAGTCTGCTTGAGTTGCTAACTGGTCAATTGGGTAACCGCGGTGTAATAAAATACCTTTGTCACCATCAATGAAAGTAATTTTAGATTCGCATGCGGCTGTCGCCATAAAACCAGGATCGAAAGTAAAATGACCTTCTTTCAGTATGCTGCTGACATCAATTACATCTGGACCTAAAGTGCCACTGTAGATTGGTAAACCAATTTCTTTGCCATCAAGATGTAATACGGCTTTTTTGCCATTTGCTTCAGACATTCAATAGATCTCCTGTCCTGGTGAATGTTGATCTGACTCGAAATCCTAATGTTCTCATGTGCGAATCAGACGGTGTCAAAATTTGCTATAAGATTAGTGAGTACTGAAATTTTGTCAATTATACTTATGGATAAAAAATGACGTTCCCACAGAGAGTTAGTCATCAAGACCCGAGCAAAAAAGTCAGTAAAATCACTGCATCGGGATGGTATAATAAGTCAATTCAACAAGAACGTGCAGAAAAAAAATGAAGGATGAGTACAATTGTAAGCAAATTTATAAATTGCAATTTAGAATAATAAGGCGGTAGAAAATGCCAATCTGCTTAAAAAAATCATAAAACTCATGGTGTAATTTCAAATTTATACTCAAAAAAAATTGTATTTTTATTTAGTTGTAACAAAGAATATTGTTCTTTTTTTAAGTTTAATTGTATAAAAAATAGCTTATCAGACGAGTTTAAAATCATAAGAACTGTTTTTTAATGAAATTCACTTTCGAAAAATTAGTGTAGATCGCTTAATATCTATGTGAAATATAAGTCTCTTCACTTATTTAAAATATGGCTCACATTGAAAATAGGAGGGTATTGCGATCATTTTTCTATTGATATGAGGAATTTATAACTTTATCTTTAGTCTAAAATCGGCTTATTTAAAAGAAATTTCAGAAAAAATGAAATTAAATAAAAAGTTATTTTAAACAAGGACATGGTGTGTATAGGTATAGTTTTTTTATTGACCTAATAATGTAATATTGTTTTGAATGATTCTTATTTAATGGTTTTTTGCTGAAATGGCAAAGTGGATTGTTTGTATTTTGATACTTCGCGTTTTATAATTCAGTGTCGTTTATAGGTTAGGCATGAGCTGTGCTTGCCTAACAATGCCAGCTTTCCTTGGAATTAATTCAACAAACTCCGGTCGGAGTTTCTACCTACAGGATGCCCGCTGTGAAAAGCAACAGACCTGTCAATTTGTCCATGGGTCAGGTGTTAGCGGTAAATTTACGCTCACCCGTGGCTATTGCATCAATTTTACACCGTTTATCAGGTGTCATCGTTTTCTTATTAGTACCAGTTCTCTTATGGATTCTAGATAAATCATTATCTTCACCAGAAGGATTTGACTACGTTAAAAATGTCGTTTTTGGAAATATCCTTGTACGTTTCGTTGTTTGGGTATTTGCAGCCGGCTTGATATTCCACTTTATTGCTGGAGTTAAGCACTTACTTGCAGATTTAGGTTTTGCTGAAGAACTGCAAAGTGGTCGTATTGCAGCGACAATTTCATTGATCTTATCTGTGGTAGCCATTATCGCAGCCTTTGTATGGATTATGTTCTAATGAAAAGTGCTACAGGTTTAACTGGTTCAGGTTCTCGTGATTGGTTTATCCAGCGTGTAAGTGCGGTTGTATTAGCAGCTTATACTGTTGTTCTTTTTGGTTGGATTCTCTGCAAAGGTGGATTTGACTATCAACAGTGGGCTGGCTTCATGATGACATTACCAATGAAGATTTTTTCTTTATTGGCAATTTTATCGCTTATCGCACACGCATGGATTGGTATGTGGCAAGTTTTCACTGACTATGTCACTACTCGTCAAATGGGTCCTTCAGCGAAAGGTTTACGCCTTGTACTGACGACGGCTGTCATTATTGCAGTGTTTGTGTACGCAATCTGGGGTATCCAGATTTTCTGGGCGAATTGATAGGAAGATATCATGGGCGCGATAACCCCTAAAGAAGATTATTCAAATATTCAAAACCTCACTTTCGATGCAGTTATCGTTGGTGGTGGTGGTTCTGGTATGCGTGCTTCTTACCAACTTGCTCAAGCAGGTTTGAAAGTTGCAGTACTTACTAAAGTTTTCCCAACACGTTCACATACAGTTGCTGCTCAGGGCGGTATCGGTGCGTCGTTAGGTAACATGCAAGAAGATAACTGGCATTTCCACTTTTACGATACGGTAAAAGGTTCTGACTGGTTAGGTGACCAAGACGCAATTGAATTTATGTGTCGTGAAGCACCAAAAGTTGTGTATGAACTTGAACACATGGGTATGCCGTTTGACCGTAACGCTGATGGTACAATTTACCAGCGTCCGTTCGGTGGCCACTCTGCGAACTATGGTGATAAACCAGTTCCACGTGCTTGTGCTGCTGCTGACCGTACTGGTCACGCATTATTACACACGCTTTATCAAAGCAACGTGAAAATGGGTACTCAGTTCTTCGTTGAATGGATCGCGCTTGATTTGATCCGTAACGAAGCAGGTGATGTTCTTGGTGTAACAGCTATTGACCAAGAAACTGGTAATATCGCAGTATTCCAAGCAAAAGCGACATTATTTGCGACCGGTGGTGCTGGTCGTGTTTACCGTGCATCAACAAATGCTTATATCAATACTGGTGACGGTCTTGGTATGGCTGCTCGTGCTGGTATTCCATTACAAGATATGGAATTCTGGCAATTCCACCCTACGGGTGTTGCGGGCGCAGGCGTATTGTTAACTGAAGGTTGTCGTGGTGAAGGTGCAATCCTTCGTAACAAAGACGGCGAACCGTTCATGGAACGTTACGCACCAACTTTAAAAGACTTGGCTCCACGTGACTTCGTATCACGTTCTATGGACCAAGAAATTAAAGAGGGTCGTGGTTGTGGTCCAAAAGGTGATTATATCTTACTAGATATGACTCACTTGGGCGCTGACACAATCATGAAGCGTTTACCATCTGTATTTGAGATTGGTAAAAAATTCGCGAACGTTGACATTACTAAAGAACCAATTCCTGTAGTACCAACAATCCATTATCAAATGGGTGGTATTCCTACAAATATGCATGGTCAAGTGTGCTTACCTGAAGCAGGTACAGACAATTACACTAAACCTGTAAAAGGTTTCTATGCAATTGGTGAATGTTCTTGTGTATCAGTACATGGTGCAAACCGTTTAGGTACTAACTCACTTCTTGACTTGGTTGTATTTGGTAAAGCTGCTGGTGAGCACATTATCGACTACGTAACTAAGCATCATGGTGATGAATATGCACCACTTCCAACAAACGTATTAGAGCAAACTTTAGATCGCGTACGTAAATTGGATGAATCAACTTCTGGCGAAAATGCACAAGAAGTTGCTGATGCGATTCGTGATATCGTTCAAGACCACGCTGGTGTATTCCGTACTCAAGCTTTGCTTGATAAAGGTGTTAAAGAGATTCTTGCTCTTGAGCCACGTGTGCGCAACATTCATTTGAAAGATAAATCTAAAGTATTTAACACTGCACGTGTTGAAGCGCTTGAAGTTGAAAACTTATATGAAGTTGCAAAAGCTACATTAATTTCAGCTGCTGCGCGTAAAGAGTGTCGTGGTGCGCATACTGTAGTTGACTATGAATTGCCAGCTGATCACCCAACTTATTCATACGGTCGCCGTGATGATGAGTGGATGAAGCATACTTTATGGTATTCATCAGACAATCGTTTGGAATATAAGCCTGTGCGCTTCAAACCGTTGACTGTTGATGCAATTCCACCAGCACCACGTACATTCTAATCGGGAGTATAAAGATGAGTAGAGGTACTCGTACATTCGAAATCTACCGCTATGATCCTGATAAGGATAAAGCGCCGTACATGCAAACTTTCAAGCTTGAATTGACTGATAAGCACCGTATGTTGCTTGATGCATTACTTGCTTTGAAGGTTCAAGATGAATCATTAACGTTCCGTCGTTCATGCCGTGAAGGTATTTGTGGTTCGGATGGTGTAAACATTAATGGTAAAAATGGTTTGGCTTGTTTATGGAATTTAAATGACCTGCCTGAGAAAATTGTAATTCGTCCATTACCAGGTTTGCCGGTTGTTAAAGATTTGGTTGTTGATATGAACCAATTCTATGATCAATATGACAAAATTCAGCCATTCTTGATCAATAACCAACCAGCTCCACCTAAAGAGCGTTTACAGTCTCCTGAAGAGCGTGAACACTTAAATGGTTTGTATGAATGTATTCTTTGTGCGTGTTGTTCAACTTCATGCCCATCATTCTGGTGGAACCCTGATAAATTCTTGGGTCCTTCAGCATTGTTAAATGCATACCGTTTTATCATCGACTCTCGTGATACTGCTACTGCAGACCGTTTGGCTCGTCTTGACGATCCATTCAGTTTGTTCCGTTGTAAAGGTATTATGAACTGTGTGTCAGTATGTCCTAAAGGTCTAAACCCTACTAAAGCAATCGGTCACATCCGTAACATGCTATTAGATCAAGCGGGTTAATTCTGCACAAATAGAAAACGCGCATCCTTGATGTGCGTTTTTTTTTAATTTTATAATGTAAACTTTAGACTTTGGTCGAAAAGAGCGAGGATTTTATATATTGCACCATATATTAAAAGATAAAATCGCTTATGTATTTCGCCAATTTATAGGTGGTATGTGTCAAAAAAATCAATCGTTGTTTAAGAACATGATACGATTTGCCACAAAGTTATAGGTGAAAAAAGCGTATACTAGTGAAATTAATTTAAGTAGCACGATCTTAGATCTGTGCTTAATTTTTATGGTTAAAGTCATTTTAGAAAAGTTAATTTTAAAGTTAATTTTTCTAAAAAGATTTGCAAAAAATTGCTCGGTTTTAATCGAGTATAAGGTGAGTGATGATGCCATTGAGGGCGTTGTGATTCATTAATTACCTATGGAGTTTTCTCTCTAGGTAGTATGACGCCCCATGGTCTTAGAGACCTGTTGGGTAAGTAATGCCTTTTTTACCAATTTGGCATTATGCATCATGGGTGTGCTTAAAAGGCAGCCTGTAATATTTTTTGCAATAGGAAATGGGTCCACAAATGCAAGAAGTTGCTGACGCATTGCGTCTTGACACTGAACTTTCCGCTGATAGTGCAGCGTATATTGAAGAACTTTACGAGCAGTACCTGACTTCCCCAACCTCTGTAGCTGAGGACTGGCGCCAATATTTCGATAAATATCCAAAGGGTGACCAACCACACAGCGCTGTGCGTGAGCAATTCCTATTACTAGGACGTAATGCTAATCGTGTTCAACCTGTTGTACAAAGTACTGTAAGTACTGAGCATGAGCGTCGTCAAATTGGCGTTTTACAACTTATTGCTGCTTATCGTAATCGCGGACATCAAAAAGCTAAATTAGATCCATTAGGTCTTGCTAAGCGTGAAGAGATTCCAGATTTAGATCTTTCAGCTCACGGTTTAACCAAATCAGATTTAGACACTGTATTCAATACCGGCAATCTTGAAATCGGCAAAAGCGAAGCAACGCTTGCTGAAATGATTGAAGCAATGGAATCAATCTATTGTGGTTCGATTGGTGTTGAATACATGCATATCGTGGACACAAAAGAAAAACGTTGGATTCAACAACGTCTTGAAAGTGCCCGTGGTAAATTCAATTACACAAATGATCAAAAGAAAGGCTTCTTAGAGCGTTTAACTGCTGCTGAAGGTCTTGAAAAATATCTTGGTAATAAATACGTCGGTGCTAAACGCTTTGGTGTTGAGGGCGGCGAATCTTTTATTCCTATGGTAAACGAGATTATTCAGCGTGCTGGTGCTGTAGGTTGTAAAGAAGTTGTTATTGGTATGCCACACCGTGGCCGTTTAAACCTTCTTGTGAATATTATGGGTAAAAACCCTGCGGACTTATTTGGTGAGTTCGAAGGTAAATCAATTCATAAAAAAGGTTCTGGCGACGTTAAATACCACCAAGGTTTCTCAAGTAATGTAATGACTCCAGGTGGCGAAGTTCACTTGGCATTAGCATTTAACCCATCTCACTTGGAAATTGTTGGTCCTGTAGTTGAAGGTTCTGTACGTGCACGTCAAGTACGTCGTAGAGACATTGGCGGTGATGACGTTTTACCAGTTATTGTTCATGGTGATGCGGCATTTGCAGGTCAGGGCGTGAACATGGAAACCTTCCAGATGTCACAAACTCGTGGCTATACGGTTGGCGGTACAGTTCATATTATTGTGAACAACCAAGTAGGTTTCACAACTTCTGATCCTCGTGACGCACGTTCTACAGAATACTGTACAGACGTTGCTAAAATGATTCAGGCGCCAATTTTCCATGTAAATGGCGATGATCCTGAAGCTGTTATCTTTGCTACTCAATTAGCACATGATTTCCGTCACGAATTCCGTAAAGATGTTGTTATCGATTTGTTCTGTTATCGTCGTCGTGGCCATAACGAAGCAGATGAGCCATCTGGTACACAGCCATTGATGTATCAAGTAATTGCGAAGAAAGCGACTACTCGTACACTTTATGCTGATCAACTTGTTCAAGAGAAAGTACTTGATCGTGCTGAAGCAGACCAAATGGTTGAAGATTACCGTTCTGATCTAGAAGCGGGCAATCATGTAGCAAATGCATTGATTCTTGAACCAAATACCAAAATGTTTGTTGACTGGACTCCATATTTGGGCCATGACTACACAGACGATTGGGATACTTCATTTGACTTAAATCGCTTAAAAGAATTAGGCGAGGGCATGAGCAAACTTCCTGAAGGGTTTGTAATGCAGCGTCAGGTTCAAAAAGTAATTGAAGACCGCGTAAAAATGCAAACTGGTGAAACTCCATTAAACTGGGGTGCAGCAGAAACTTTAGCTTATGCAACTTTATTAGATGAAGATTATCTAGTTCGTATTACTGGTGAAGACGTGGGTCGTGGTACCTTCTCACACCGTCATGCGAAATTGCATAACCAAGCTGATGGTTCAACTTACATTCCACTTTGTCATGTGAAAGAGAACCAACCACGTTTTGCGATTTATGACTCTCTTTTATCTGAAGAAGCAGTTCTTGCATTCGAATATGGTTACGCAACTACAATTCCTAAGAGCTTGATTATTTGGGAAGCACAATTTGGTGACTTCGTAAACTGTGCTCAAGTTGTGATTGACCAGTTTATTGCTTCTGGTGAGACTAAGTGGGAACGTGTTTGTGGTTTAACAATGTTGTTACCACACGGTTTCGAAGGTCAAGGCCCAGAACACTCATCAGCTCGTTTAGAACGTTTCTTACAGTTATGTGCTGAAGACAACATGCAAGTGATCACTCCAACGACACCTGCACAGATTTTCCATGCATTACGTCGTCAAGCTGTACGCCCAATTCGTAAGCCATTGATTGTAATGTCACCGAAATCTTTACTTCGTCATAAACTTGCGACTTCTACTTTAGAAGAGCTTGCAAATGGTTCATTCCAAACTGTAATTGATGAAATCGATCAAATTAACAAGTCAGATGTAACTCGTCTTGTACTTTGTGGCGGTAAAGTTTATTACGACTTACTTGAAAAACGTCGTGAACAAAACTTAACTAATGTTGCAATCGTACGTATTGAACAGTTGTATCCATACCCAGAGCAACGTCTTGCGGAAATCTTGGCTGCTTATCCAAATGTGAAAGAACTCGTTTGGGCACAAGAAGAGCCGAAGAACCAAGGCGCATGGTTATTTATTGCACCGCGTTTATATGACGATATCTTAAAATCTGGCAAACAAATCCGTATCAGTTTTGCAGGTCGTGAAGCTTCTGCTGCACCAGCTTGTGGCTCACCGTACTTGCATGCAAAACAACAAGCTCAGCTAATTAATGATGCATTGGCAATCGAAGCTGAACAATCAGGAGATTCTCAATAATGGCAACCGAAATTAAAGCACCGGTATTCCCAGAGTCTGTTGCAGATGGCACCATCGCAACTTGGCATAAAAAGGTGGGTGAACCTGTATCACGTGATGAAGTAATCTGTGATATTGAAACCGACAAAGTTGTTTTAGAAGTTGTTGCTCCTGCTGATGGTAGCTTAGTTGCAATCATTAAAGATGAAGGCGATACAGTTCTTTCTGACGAAGTTATTGCTCAATTTGAAGCTGGTGCTGGTGCAGCAGCGGCTGCTCCTGCAGCAGTAGAGCAAGCAGTTGCTCAAACTCAAGCTGGTGCAGCGCCTGTTGTTGAGCGTACAGAAACTGTATCTGATCAAGCTCCTGCAGTTCGTAAAGCATTAACTGAATCTGGTATTGCTGCTGCTGACGTACAAGGTACTGGTCGTGGTGGTCGTATCACTAAAGAAGATGTTGCAAACCATCAAGCTAAACCAGCTGCTAACGTTACTCCGTTAAGTGTGGCTGTTGGTGAGCGTATCGAAAAACGCGTTCCAATGACTCGTTTACGTAAGCGTGTAGCTGAGCGTCTTCTTGCTGCAACTCAAGAAACAGCAATGTTAACTACATTCAACGAAGTTAACATGAAGCCAATCATGGAATTGCGTAAGCAATATAAAGATGCTTTTGAAAAACGTCATGGCGCTCGTTTAGGCTTCATGTCATTCTTCGTTAAAGCAGCAACTGAAGCGCTTAAACGCTACCCAGCTGTAAACGCTTCAATTGATGGCGACGATATCGTTTATCACGGTTACTACGACATCGGTGTTGCAGTATCTTCTGATCGTGGTCTTGTTGTACCAGTATTACGTGATACTGATCGTATGAGCTATGCAGAAGTTGAATCTGGTATTGGTGTATATGCTGCTAAAGCACGTGATGGTAAATTATCTATCGAAGAAATGACTGGTGGTACTTTCACAATCACTAACGGTGGTACTTTCGGTTCATTACTTTCAACTCCAATTTTGAATCAGCCACAAACTGGTATCTTGGGTATGCACAAAATCCAAGAGCGTCCTATGGCTGTAAATGGTCAAGTTGAAATCTTGCCAATGATGTATTTAGCACTTTCTTATGACCACCGTATGATCGATGGTAAAGAAGCTGTAGGTTTCTTGGTAGCAATCAAAGAGTTGTTAGAAGAGCCAGCTAAACTCATCCTTGATCTTTAATTTCTTCGAATAATATTACCGAGGTAGAGTGATCCTCTATCTCGGACCATGGAGATAAACAATGTCTCAACAATTTGATCTTGTTGTTATTGGCGGTGGTCCTGGTGGTTATGAAGCTGCAATTCGCGCTGCTCAACTAGGTTTTAAAGTCGCTTGTATCGAAAAACGTATTCACAACGGTAAGCCATCTTTGGGTGGTACATGCTTAAACGTAGGTTGTATTCCTTCTAAAGCATTACTTGACTCTTCTCACCGTTACGAAGATACAGTACATCACTTAGCTGATCACGGTATCACTACAGGTGAAGTGAATTTTGATCTTGCTAAGCTTCTTGCTCGTAAAGACAAAATTGTTGACCAATTAACTGGTGGTATCGATCAATTGCTTAAAGGCAATGGCATTGAATGGTTAAAAGGTACTGGTAAATTACTTGCTGGTAAAAAAGTTGAGTTCGTTTCTCATGAAGGCGAAACTCAAGTTTTAGAACCTAAATACGTTATTCTTGCGTCTGGTTCTGTGCCTGTAAATATTCCAGTAGCTCCTGTAGATCAAGATATTATTGTTGATTCAACTGGTGCATTGAACTTCCCAGAAGTACCTAAGCGTTTAGGTGTAATTGGTGCAGGTGTAATCGGTTTAGAGCTTGGTTCTGTTTGGCGTCGTCTTGGTGCTGAAGTTGTTGTTTTTGAAGCAATGGATGCATTCTTACCAATGGCTGATAAAGCTTTGGCAAAAGACTACCAAAAACTTTTAACTAAGCAAGGTCTTGATATTCGTATCGGTGCTAAAGTTTCTGGTACTGAAATTAATGGTCGTGAAGTGACTGTTAAATACACTCAAGGCGGCGAAGAAAAAACTCAGACTTTTGACAAATTAATCGTTTGTGTAGGCCGTAAAGCTTATGCAGAAGGTTTATTGGCAGATGATTCAGGCATTAAATTGACTGAACGCGGTCTAGTTGAAGTAAATGATCACTGTGCAACTTCTGTAGAAGGTGTATACGCGATTGGTGACTTAGTTCGTGGTCCAATGCTTGCTCATAAAGCAATGGAAGAAGGTGTAATGGCTGTTGAACGTATTCATGGTCATGCAGCTCAAGTGAACTATGACACAATCATTTCTGTTATCTATACACATCCGGAAGCGGCATGGGTTGGTTTAACTGAAGAACAAGCTAAAGAAAAAGGTCATGAAGTTAAAACTGGTCAATTCGGTTTTGCTGTAAATGGTCGTGCTTTAGCGGCGGGTGAAGGTGCTGGTTTTGTTAAGTTTGTTGCTGATGCAAAAACTGACCGTTTATTAGGTATGCATGTTATTGGACCTGCAGCATCTGATATCGTACACCAAGGTATGATCGCTCTTGAATTTGTATCTTCAGTTGAAGATCTTCAGTTGATGACTTTTGGTCACCCAACATTCTCTGAAGTTGTTCATGAAGCTGCACTTGCTGTAGATGGTCGTGCAATTCACGCGATTCAACGTAAGCGTAAATAAAATAAAGAGCGGGTTCTCCGCTCTTTTTCACATTCGATGGTGTGATTAAAAAAGCATCAAGATGAAAGACGTAGACAGCAATTTGCATATGTAACATGAGAATGTTGCGCAAATTGAAGACAACAAACAAAGTTAAGTAGGTAACTAAATGAACTTACATGAGTATCAAGCTAAAGCGTTATTGAAAGAATATGGTATGCCAGTACAAGAAGGTATCTTGGCTACCAATGCAGACGAAGCAGTTGCTGCATTTGAACAGCTTGGTGGTAAATTCGCGGTAATGAAAGCGCAAGTTCATGCTGGTGGTCGTGGTAAGGCTGGTGGCGTTAAAGTTGCAAAATCTAAAGAAGACGTTATCGAATTTGCAAACAATATCATTGGTACTCGTCTTGTAACGTATCAAACAGATGCAAATGGTCAACCAGTAAACAGCATTATTGTTGCTGAAGACGTATACCCAGTTGAGCGTGAGCTTTACTTAGGTGCGGTTGTAGACCGTTCTAGCCGTCGTATTACTTTCATGGCTTCTACAGAAGGTGGTGTAGAAATCGAGAAAGTTGCTGAAGAAACTCCAGAAAAAATTATCAAAGTTGAAGTTGATCCATTAGTTGGCTTACAACCATTCCAAGCACGTGAAGTTGCGTTTGCTTTAGGTTTGAAAGACAAACAAATCGGTCAATTCGTAAAAATCATGACAGCTGCTTACCAAGCATTTGTTGAAAATGATTTTGCTTTATTTGAAATTAACCCACTTTCAGTTCGTGAAAATGGCGAAATTTTATGTGTAGACGCGAAAGTAGGTATCGACTCTAACGCGCTTTACCGTTTACCTAAAGTTGCTGCTTTACGTGACAAATCTCAAGAGAATGAGCGTGAATTAAAAGCATCTGAATTTGATCTTAACTATGTTGCTTTAGAAGGTAACATCGGTTGTATGGTTAACGGTGCTGGTCTTGCAATGGCAACTATGGACATCATTAAACTTTATGGTGGTCAGCCTGCAAACTTCCTTGACGTTGGTGGCGGCGCAACTAAAGAGCGCGTAATCGAAGCGTTTAAAATCATCCTTGCTGATACATCTGTACAAGGTGTTTTAATCAACATCTTTGGTGGTATCGTACGTTGTGACATGATTGCTGAAGCGATTATTGCAGCGGTTCAAGAAGTAAACGTAACTGTTCCAGTTGTTGTTCGTTTAGAAGGTAACAACGCTGAGTTAGGTGCTAAATTACTTGATGAATCTGGTTTGAAATTAATTTCTGCAAACGGCTTGTCTGATGCCGCAGAAAAAGTTGTAGCTGCAGTTAAAGCGTAAGGGGAGTATCAATCATGAGCGTATTAATTAATAAAGACACTAAAGTATTGGTACAAGGTTTTACTGGTAAAAACGGTACTTTCCACTCTGCACAAGCTTTAGACTACGGTACAAAAGTTGTTGGTGGTGTTACTCCGGGTAAAGGCGGTACTACTCACCTTGACCTACCAGTATTCAACACAATGAAAGAAGCTGTACGTGAAACAAATGCAGATGCATCTGTAATCTATGTACCAGCTCCATTTGTTTTAGACTCAATCGTTGAAGCGGTTGATTCAGGTGTTGGCCTAATCGTTGTGATCACTGAAGGTGTTCCAACAATCGACATGCTTAAAGCAAAACGCTACTTAGAAACTAACGGTAACGGTACTCGTTTAGTTGGTCCTAACTGTCCAGGAGTGATCACTCCGGGTGAATGTAAGATTGGTATTATGCCTGGTCATATTCACCAACCAGGCCGTATTGGTATCATCTCGCGTTCAGGTACATTGACTTATGAAGCTGTTGCTCAAACAACTAAGCTTGGTTTAGGTCAATCTACTTGTATCGGTATCGGTGGTGACCCAATCCCAGGTATGAACCAAATCGAAGCGCTTCAATTGTTCCAAGACGATCCAGATACTGATGCAATCATCATGATCGGTGAGATCGGTGGTACAGCGGAAGAAGAAGCTGCTGAATTCATCAAATCTAACGTGACTAAGCCTGTAGTAGGTTACATTGCTGGTGTAACTGCTCCTAAAGGTAAGCGTATGGGTCACGCTGGTGCGATCATTTCTGGTGGTCAAGGTACTGCTGAAGAGAAATTCGCTGCATTTGAAAAAGCAGGTATGGCTTACACTCGTAGCCCAGCTGAGCTTGGTTCAACTATGTTGCAAGTTTTAAAAGAGAAAGGTTTAGCTTAATCGCTTTACGCTGAATCTTAAAAAGCACCGTATCTGAAAAATGATGCGGTGTTTTTTTATTTATTAAAGAAAAATCAGAATTTTTATAAGTATAGCTAATTCATAAATAAAATTTTTAGGCAAAAAAATACGCAATGATTGGGGTGATCATTGCGTAGAACAACGAATCTGTAAAAACAGTTTCGGTTTAAGGAGAAATGTCGTGAGGCTCATATGATGTAACCTACATAGAGGATAATAGATAAAGTTAAGATATTCTTCATCGCTATTAGCGTTAATAAGTGTTACTTCACGTTAATAGGGTAAAAGCCTGTGAATGGCTATCAATACATTAGTAATTCTAAAAAATGAATATTATTGAATCTAATAAATAAAAAAAGCCCCGAAGGGCTTTTAGTTTTCAAAAAGGATTAAAATTTAAATAAACCTAAACCATCTTTAACTTCGTCTAAAGTCTGTTGAGTAATAAGACGGCACTTATCTGTACCTTGACGTAAAACATCCATAATATAGTCAGGATCTTTAGCAAGTTCTTCGCGACGTTCACGAATAGGTGTAATTAACTCTTTTAAGACACCTTCAAGACGTTTTTTAACCGTACCGTCACCAAGACCACCGCGACGATAGTGAGCTTTTAATTCTTCAACTTCTTCTTTATTTGGATCAAATGCATCTAAATAAGTAAATACAATATTGCCTTCAACTTGACCTGGATCTTCAATACGAAGGTGATTTGGATCGGTGTACATCGCATTAACAGCTTTTTTAATGTCTTTATCAGAAGCATTTAAAACGATGGTATTGCCTAATGATTTAGACATTTTCGCTTTACCATCAAAACCAGGTAGACGTGCCATATTAGAAAGCAAAGCTTTACATTCAGGCAAAAGATCTTGACCGATTTGGCGATTTACTCGACGTACAATTTCATTGGTTTGTTCAATCATTGGAATCTGATCTTCACCCACTGGAACCACAGATGCTTTGAAAGCAGTAATGTCAGCCGCTTGTGCAACAGGGTAGCAGAGGAAACCAGCTGGAATGTCACGCTCAAAACCACGCATTTGAATTTCAGATTTAATGGTCGGGTTACGTTCTAAGCGCGCAACAGTCACGAAGTTGAGATAAAGCATTGTGAGTTCATTGAGTGCTGGTAGGCAAGATTGAACACAAATGGTAGTTTTTGTTGGATCAATACCTACAGCTAAATAATCTAGAGCAACTTCTAGAATATTACGACGAACTTTATCTGGATTATCTGCATTATCTGTTAATGCTTGTGCATCTGCTAATAAGAGATGTTGATGATGGCTATCCTGTAAACCTACACGAGAACGCAAAGAACCGACAAAATGCCCAAGATGAAGTTGTCCGGTTGGGCGGTCGCCTGTCAAAATAATTGGACGCTGATCAACATTACTCATTATTTATTCCACTATCGTATTGGCTTAATCAGGGGTAGTAAGCCCTGTAATATAAAAGATTGGCATTATTGTACGGGAAATAAATTTTTTTCGTCAGCGATTGGGGAAACTTTTCTTAAAATAATATTGTGAATTTATTCAGTAAAATTACAGAAATTCAAAAAAATCACCTTACAATAGCTTTAATAAATACAAACTTGGATAAGAAATGGCGAGTGGCTTACTTTTATTACTAGATGATATAGCAACAATTTTAGATGATGTTGCTTTAATGAGCAAAATGGCAGCCAAGAAAACTGCTGGAGTTTTAGGTGACGATTTGGCCTTAAATGCTCAGCAAGTAACAGGTGTGCGTGCAGATCGTGAACTACCTATTGTTTGGAAGGTGGCCAAAGGTTCATTTGTTAATAAGCTTATTTTAGTTCCTTTAGCATTGTTAATTAGTGTGATTGCACCTTGGCTTATTAATCCGCTATTAATGCTCGGAGGCTTATTTTTATGTTATGAGGGAGTAGAGAAAGTTCTTCATACCATTATGCATAAAAAAGCTTCTACATCAGAGGAAGCAAAAGCAGAGCTTGAAACTGAAGAATTAGACTTAGCAACTTTTGAAAAAGAAAAAATAAAAGGAGCAGTAAGAACTGATTTTATTTTATCGGCTGAGATCGTGGTGATTACGCTCGGTACAGTTGCTACGGCTACTTTAATGACCAAAGTAAGCGTTTTAAGTGTTATTGCAGTTGTGATGACGATTGGCGTTTATGGCCTGGTCGGTATGATTGTTAAGATTGATGATTTGGGATTATTTTTAACAGAGCAGTCGACCTCATTTAAACAAACTATAGGTCGAGGCCTATTAGCTTTTGCTCCTATTTTGATGAAATTACTTTCAATCGTGGGCACTATTGCAATGTTTTTAGTGGGTGGCGGGATTATTAATCATACGATTCCATTGCTTCATCACTTAACTGAAGACACAGTGGATCATGTGGAAACAATACCAGCAGTGGGTAACATCATTGGTGCTTTAACACCAACATTGATTAACTTTGGAATAGGACTTGTTGCAGGTGCAATTGTTCTATTAATTGTGAGCTTAATACAAAAAATGTGGCCTAAAAAAGCATCGGGTTCATGATGCCATTCTAAAAAGAAGAGGGAAATTATGCGCTGGAAAGGTCGACGAATTAGTAGCAATGTTGAGGACCGTCGAGGTGGTGGCGGTGTTAGAGCTGGCGGTATCAGTATTATTGGTTTAGTTGTTGCATTTGTTGCGTGGAAGTTCTTTGGTGTTGATCCACAACAGGCTTATCAAGCAACGCAGCAAGTTACTGCTTCACAACAATCAAATGCAACTGCGCCAGAAAGTTTAACGGCCGAGCAAAAAGAAGCCTCGGATTTTGTTGGAACGGTTTTGGCTGATACAGAGGACGTCTGGACTCCTATATTTAAACAGTTAGGTAAAAGCTATACGCCACCTAAATTAGTTTTGTTTAGTGGAATAGCTCAATCAGGATGTGGTACTGCCCAATCTGCGATGGGGCCATTTTATTGTCCTGCAGACCAAAAGGTTTATATCGATACAGAATTCTTTAAAGATATGCGTCAGCAAATGGGAATTTCTGGTGAGCAGAACCAAACTGAACTTTCTAGGGAAGATCAGGCTGGCGATTTCGCACAAGCTTATGTGGTTGCACATGAAGTAGGGCACCATGTTCAAACCTTGCTGGGTATTTCGTCACAAGTACAGCAAGCCCGTGCACAAGTCAGCCAAAGAGAAGGTAACCAATTATCTGTTCGTCAAGAATTACAAGCTGACTGTTTAGCGGGGATTTGGGCGAGTCATAATCAACAGCGAACTCAATTTTTAGAGCAAGGTGACATTGAAGAGGCGATGGATGCTGCTCAAAAAATTGGAGATGATTATTTACAAAAGCGTTCCACAGGTCAGGTCGTTCCGGATAGCTTTACTCATGGTAGTAGTGAACAGCGCATGCATTGGTTTCAGGTTGGTTTAAAAACTGGTGATATTAACCAATGCGATACTTTTAATAATCCAGTTTAAAATTCTATAGGATGAGTCTTGTTAAACATAATTTAATAAGCTCATCTTTTTTGTTTCGATCATGACTATAAATAATGTTAAGAAATTTAACAGATTGATAGATTGTTCAATCAATTCGTTAAACTTGCATCCTAATTTCTGTTTTTTATGATTATGGCATTGTTTATGTCAGCTTTTTATTAAGTTTGGTCGATCTAGCAAAGTTGTTTATTTGGTCGTTGACCCAGAAGAAGGGTATTCATGGGTAATTTTTTTCTATTACAAGCTTTTACAGTGGTTTTTGCACTATCAATTGCAACCACGATCTTTAATAAGCGTATTTTAGGCTTTCCACAGGCGATTGGTGTTCCTCTAGTCTCAGCAATTTTTGTCTTTATTCTACAGTGGGGTGCCAGCCTACTAAATGGTAACCAGTTTATTACCATTAACATTCATAATATTGAAGAAGCAGTACGCCATATCGATTTTTATGATTTTTTAATTAATGGTGTTATTTGTTTTATTCTAACTTCTTCTGCACTCAAATTTAAAATCTCAGATCTAAAAAGTTATTGGAAGCAAATCAGTATTTTGGCAACGATTGCCTTAGTACTTTGTGCTGTATTGTTTGGTAGTTTACTCTACGGATTCCAATTACTGGTTGGATATCATGTGCCAATTCTGGTGCTGTTACTTTTAGGTGCAGCTTTAGGGGCAACAGACCCAATTGGTATTAAAGGTGTGCTTAGTTCGATTCGAGCACCACATCATTTAATTGTTAAGCTAGAAGGTGAATCATTATTTAATGATGCAATGTGTATTGCATTGTTTATGACTTTGCTTAATGTTTTACAGGGTGAACATTTTTCATTGGTAGCGACATTAGAAGCTCTACTTTATGAAATTGTTGTCGCCGTCGGGATTGGTTGGGCATTTGGGGTAGGAGTGTTGCGTTTATTACGTGGTAAACACGAAATGGAGTCCCTGATTTTAACAACAGCTTTACTCGCAAGTGGAACATATTTAGTCGCTTTGTTTGCTCATGCATCAGCTCCGATTGCTTGTGTAATTGGTGGCTTAATTGTTGGAAACAAATGGAAAGAAATACGAGAAGAACGGGAGATTCATGAGGTTAACCATTTTTGGCATACAGTGGAAGGAATTATTAACTCATTCTTATTTACTTTAATTGGCTTAGAGTTATTTATTCTTGATCTAAACTTTAGCCTGATTTTAGGCGGTATTATTGCGTTCTTTATTCTTCATATTTCTCGTTTTGCTGCCAACTTTATGGCTTTCGCTTTTTTCCCCACAATGCGTAGAACCAAAAGCTACAATGGTAGTTTGACTATTTTATCTTGGGGTGGGGTACGAGGAGGAATTTCACTTGCATTGATTTTGGCAGTAGCCAATATCCCTGCCTTAAGTCCCTATAGTAGTATTCTGATTGGATATACATTTATTAGTGTATTGTTATCAGGTATTGTGTGCGGTTTAGGCTTACCAGCTGTGATGAATGCTTTTTATTACAACCCCAACGAAGAAACTGAAGGCTTAAAAGGCTTCTATCAAAGGTTGTGCCATAAGATGAACCGAAGAGGTTTTCAGTATATTGTGGGGGAGGATGCGCTGGGTAGAGAAACAATCACCGTTTATAATCCAGATATTCTTGTAGACCAAAAAACTGAGGATGGAATTGCGACAATGCATGATCCGAATAAGTTACAAGAAGTAAAAAGATTTGAGAGTCCAGATAATTTCTAAATATAAATATTTTTAAAATTTATAAGATATTTAAAAATGAGGTTTTAGTGTAATAGTAAAATATTACCTAAAGCCTTTTTTTTCTATATATATCATTAATAATATATTTTATTTTATTAAGATATTAATAATTGTTATATGAATATTTTAATTAAATGATTTTTCAACAAATGGTAAATAGAAAAATAATAAATTTGTTTTATATATAAAACGTTTAACGTGATTTTTCATTAAATTAACTTAAGAAAAACTTAACTAAGACTTATATATAATTTCTATTAATTAAAATTTTTTCTTTAGGTACTTTAGTATTTGTTTTTTTTATTTTAAAGTGTTTAATGTAAAAATGATCACATTACTTAATGTTTTTAAGTTGTAGGTCAAAAACTTAGAAAGATTAAGTAAAAAGAATTATATATAAAATCATTTAAATCAATAATATAAAAGGAATACAGATATGCCTGAAATACAAATTATTGCCAAGGATAGTCACGATACCTTGTCAACAATCAAGGGAACTTCTGCAAAGCTTTCAGAAGCGTCGGTCGTATTGGTAAAAGTGGCTGCCAGTGATGTATTGGTAGTGAATAGGGAGGGTACCAATGCAGTCATTCGCCTGAAAAATGGCGAGACTATTGTTATTGAAGGCTTCTTTAGTGGAACAGCTGAGCCTAAAGATAACAGTCTTGTTTTTCAAGATGAAAATGGACAGTTGATTTGGGCAAAATTCAAAGATGCTGAAAATGATGCGGACGCCGATGCCGATGCGGACGCTGACGCAGACAGTGATGTTGAACCACAAGCTCTGGTAGCTGAGGATTTACCTGCTGCTTTACCGGCAGAAGCACCACAAGAGTTGGTATCTGACGTTATTTACCAGCCTATTTCTTCAATTGAACCATTACTTTATCACGATGCAGGTGTAAACCCATGGTTGTGGGCAGCTATTCCTTTAGTTGCGGGCGGTATTATCGCTGCAGCATCGAATAGTGATAATGATGATGACTCAACACCTGCTGACACTACTCCACCAAATACAGATGGAGTTACTTTCTCTGTTGACCCTGTTACTTCAGATAACGTAATTAATGCATCAGAAGCAGCAGGTAATGTCACGATTACTGGTGTTTTGAAAAACATTCCAGCAGATGCGGCCAATACGGCCGTTACAGTTGTTATTAATGGGGTAACTTATAATGCAACTGTAGACAAAACAGCGGGTACATGGACAGTAAGTGTGCCTGGTAGTGGTTTAACAGCTGATGCAGATAAAACCATTGATGCGACTGTAACGTTTACAGATGCGGCAGGTAATAGCAGTACTGTTAAAGATACACAAACTTATACGATTGATACTGCTGCTCCTAATACGGATGAGGTTGATTTTTCGGTTGATTCTGTAACAGCTGACAATGTGATTAATGCATCAGAAGCGGCTGGTGATGTCACTATTACAGGTGTTTTGAAAAATATTCCGTCAGATGCAACCAATACTGTAGTAACAGTTGTTGTGAATGGGGTGACTTATACTGCAACTGTAGATAGTGCAGCAGGAACATGGACAGTAAATGTTCCAGGCAGTGGCTTAGAGGCTGATGCAGATAAAACCATTGATGCTACTGTAACGTTTACAGATGCAGCAGGTAACAGCAGTACGGTTAGCGATACACAAACTTATACACTTGATACAACTGCACCAACGGTTGTACTTGAAGATGTTTCTACTAATGATAATACTCCTGCATTAACAGGTACTGTAAGTGACCCAACAGCGACTGTTGTGGTTACTATTGATGGTGTTGATTATCCTGCAGTAAATAACGGTGACGGCACCTGGACGCTTGCAGACAATACACTTCCTGCGTTAACTGATGGTCCACACACTGTTACCGTGACTGCAACTGATGCAGCAGGTAATAAAGGTACTGATACAGGTGTTGTGACTGTTGACACAGCTGCACCAAATACAGCTGGTGTTAACTTTGCAGTTGATTCTGTTACTTCTGATAATGTAATTAATGCATCAGAAGCGTCAGGCAATGTCACTGTTACAGGTGTATTGAAAAATGTTCCGGCAGATGCAGCAAATACAGTGGTCACTGTTGTGATCAATGGCCAGACGTATACTGCAACTGTAGACAGTGCAGCAGGTACATGGACAGTAAGTGTACCTGGCAGCGGTTTGGTTGCTGATACAGATAAAACGATTGATGCTAAAGTGACCTTCACTGATGCAGCAGGTAATAGCAGCACAGTTAACGATACACAAACTTATACACTGGATACAGCTGCTCCTTCAGCGCCAGTGATTGACCCGGTTAACGGGACAGACCCAATTACAGGTACAGCAGAACCTGGTTCAACAGTAACAGTAACCTATCCTAATGGTAACACAGCAACAGTTGTAGCCGGACCGGATGGTACTTGGACTGTACAAAACCCAGGCTTAAATGATGGTGATAAAGTTGAGGCAATTGCTACTGATCCAGCAGGCAACCCATCTTTACCAGGTACAGCTACTGTTGATGCAGTTGCACCAGTAGTTATTCTAAATGATCTATTAACGAATGACAGCACCCCTGCGTTAATCGGTACAGTGAACGATCCGACTGCAACCGTGGTGGTGAATGTAGATGGCACTGACTATCCGGCAGTGAACAATGGTGACGGCACCTGGACGCTTGCAGACAATACACTTCCTGCATTAACCGATGGCCCACACACCATTACCGTGACTGCAACAGATGCAGCAGGTAACGTAGGTACAGATACAGGTGTTGTGACAGTTGATACAGCAGCTCCAGCAGCACCAGCGATTGACCCGGTTAACGGGACAGACCCAATTACAGGTACAGCAGAACCTGGTTCAACAGTAACTGTGACTTATCCGGATGGTAGTACAGCAAGTGTTGTTGCAGGACCGGACGGTAGTTGGACTGTGCCAAACCCAGGCTTAAATGATGGCGATACAGTAACGGCAGTAACAGAAGATCCTGCTGGCAATACATCAGGCCCAGCAACAGCTGTGGTTGATGCGGTTGCGCCGACAGTAGCGCTTAACGATGTATTGACCAATGACAGTACACCTGAGTTAACCGGTACAGTGAACGATCCGACTGCAACCGTGGTGGTGAATGTAGATGGTACTGACTATCCGGCAGTGAACAATGGAGACGGCACCTGGACGCTTGCCGACAATACACTTCCTGTGTTAACTGATGGCCCACACACCATTACCGTGACTGCAACAGATGCAGCAGGCAATGCAGGTACAGATACAGGTGTTGTGACAGTTGATACAGCTGCTCCAGCAGCACCAGTGATCGACCCGGTTAACGGGACAGACCCAATTACAGGTACAGCAGAACCTGGTTCAACAGTAACAGTAACTTATCCAGACGGTAGTACAGCAAGTGTTGTAGCAGGACCGGATGGTACTTGGACTGTGCCAAACCCAGGCTTAAATGATGGCGATACGGTAACAGCAGTAACAGAAGATCCTGCTGGCAATACATCAGGCCCAGCAACAGCTGTGGTTGATGCGGTAGGCCCAAATACCGATGGTGTTAACTTCACAGTTGATTCAGTAACAGCTGACAATGTGATTAATGCATCAGAAGCAGCGGGTAATGTCACGATTACTGGTGTTCTGACAAACGTTCCTTCAGATGCGGCTACTACAGCCGTTACAGTTGTTATTAATGGGGTAACTTATACTGCAACTGTAGACAGTGCCGCAGGTACATGGACAGTAAGTGTGCCTGGTAGTGGTTTAACAGCGGATGCAGATAAAACAATTGATGCCAAAGTAACCTTCACTGATGCAGTAGGTAATAGCAGCACTGTTAATGATACACAAACTTATACAGTCGATACCACAGCACCAAATGCACCTGTACTTGATCCAATCAATGCAACTGACCCAGTGAGCGGTACAGCAGAACCTGATTCTACAGTGACTGTGACATATCCTGATGGCACCACTGCAACAGTCGTGGCAGGCACAGATGGCAGCTGGTCAGTACCAAACCCGGGCAATCTGG
>NZ_JAKTIG010000057.1:0-26569 GCF_027855145.1 Acinetobacter sp. AOR18_HL | reverse complement strand
TTTCTAGGACGAGTATTCAGTGACATGGCAACTTGATTTAAATAATGCTGATCTGCCTGATTTAAATCAATCCCTTTAGGTAAATATTGCCTAATTAAACCATTCATATTTTCGCATGTGCCTTTTTGCCAAGGTGAATGTGGGTCACAGAAATATACATCTATGCCTAAATCTTCTTCGAGTATTTTATGTTCTGACATCTCGCGTCCACGGTCATAGGTCAACGTTTTACGCAGTTCTGCAGGTAAATATTTCAGAGCTTCAGTTAAAGCCTTGCGCACTGATTCTGCCTTTGCATCAGGTAATGTTGCCAAGATACAGAGCCGTGTATTTCGTTCAATAAGTGTTGCTATCGAACTTTTATTGTCTTTACCTTTAATTAAATCAGCTTCCCAATGACCCGGTATTTTTCTTTCTTGAACTTCGGCTGGGCGCTCATGAATAGTTTTAATATCCTGTAATATAGAATCTTTTTTAGGTTCACCGTTAGCTTTTCGCTTTTTATTTTCATGACGCAGACAGGATAATAAGTCTTTTTTCAACTCACCCTTGGGTAATGCTCGTATCGTTGAATAAATCGTTGTATGGCTTACATTCATTGTTTGATCCAAATCAGGAAATGTCTTTAAACGCTTTGCTATTTGCTGAGGAGACCATAAACAACGGATCGCTTCAACAATAAATTTCCAGAGGATTGAATCGATTTTGAGTTTTCTGTGACCACGTCTACGTCTAGCGAAGGTGTTATCAGAAGCATATCGAGCTTGATAAACGTCATTGATGCTATTTCTTTTAAGCTCACGATAGATCGTACTAGGATGTCTTTTAATGAGTTCAGCAAATTTTCTGGCTGAAAAGCCTTCTTTTCTTGACTCAAGCATTAATGCAGTACGATCTTCAAAGTTAAGATGATGGTATGACAATTTTATATACTCCATAAACCCTTTAAATTAATTAGGTGGTTTATGTCGCACTTCAAGTTTTACTCTGCCCAAACTATTTTAATCAACTTAATATTTTTATTTACAACTGTTTTAGTAGGATTTAATAATCAATTCAGACTATTTTAGTATAGTATTTATTTTAAAATATTAAGTAATTGTTTTATATAAATTAATTATTTAAATATTCATTTAAAATATATTTAATGTTTATTTTTATTATATTTTGATTAATAATAAAATTAATATCAAATGAGGTTTAATTTATGAGCCTTAATTTTAAAAATCTTAATGGTCGTTTAGTTAAAGAAATCACTATTATTCTAATAATAAAAATAGTGCTTCTCTTAACGATCAAACATATTTGGTTTGATGCTCCCACCATCCCCAAAAATTTTGACAATCAGGTCGCCGAGCATATTGCTGGCGATAACATTTCCCACATTAAGGAGACACGTTGATGATTTCTGAAAGCGTGGTTGATCTTTCGCGGTTTCAATTTGCGATGACCGCAATGTATCACTTTCTTTTCGTCCCTTTAACTCTAGGTTTGGCATTTATCCTTGCCATCATGGAAACCACTTATGTCATTTCTGGTAAAGAAATTTACAAAGATATGACTAAATTTTGGGGAAAATTATTTGGTATTAACTTTGCTTTAGGGGTAACAACTGGCTTAACAATGGAGTTCCAATTTGGAACAAACTGGGCTTATTACTCACACTATGTAGGTGATATTTTTGGTGCTCCATTAGCAATTGAAGGCCTTATGGCATTCTTTCTTGAGTCTACATTTATTGGTTTATTCTTCTTCGGATGGGACCGTTTAAGTAAGGTTCAGCATCTAGGCGTAACGTGGTTAGTCGCTCTAGGTTCTAATATGTCAGCACTCTGGATTTTAGTGGCGAATGGTTGGATGCAAAACCCAGTAGGTGCTACATTTAACTTTGAAACGATGCGTATGGAGTTAGTTGATTTCGGCGCGCTGATCTTTAACCCTGTAGCTCAGGTGAAATTCGTGCATACCGTTTCTGCGGGCTATGTAACTGGTGCAATTTTTGTACTCGCCATCTCAAGCTATTACTTACTTAAAAAACGTGATCTTCCTTTCGCACGCCGCTCTTTTGCAATTGCTGCCATTTTCGGTCTCGCATCTACACTTTCAGTGATTTTGTTAGGTGATGAATCTGGCTATGAGCTCGGTGATGTTCAAAAAACTAAACTCGCTGCGATCGAAGCCGAATGGGATACTCATCCTGCTCCTGCTCCGTTTACTTTGTTTGGTGTACCAAACCATGAAGAGATGCGGACAGATTACGCAGTTAAAATTCCATATGCATTAGGTTTAATTGCAACTCGTTCAACAACCAAAGAAGTTACTGGTCTTAAAGATCTCATGCAACAACACGAAGTTCGTATTCGCAACGGTATGCTTGCCTATGCTGAACTTGAAAAATTGCGTGCAGGTGATCGCTCACCCGAACTATTGGCTTCTTTTGAAAAAAATCAGAAAGATTTAGGTTATGGCCTACTTCTTAAGAAATATGCACCCAATGTAGTTGATGCAAGTGAACAAAATATTAAAGCTGCTGTAAAAGATACTGTTCCAAATGTTACAGCGTTATTTTTCTCTTTCCGTGCAATGGTTGCCTCTGGTTTCTTAATGCTACTACTCTTCATTTTAGCGACTTGGGCTGTAGCAAAAAGAAATGCTGAAAATAAACCTTGGCTTCTGAAATATGCATTGTTTGCTCTACCGCTTCCTTGGATTGCTGCACAAACTGGTTGGTATGTAGCTGAAGGCGGTCGTCAACCGTGGTCTATTGGTGAAATCTTACCAACTCACCTCTCTACTTCTAGTTTAAGTACTGGTGACGTATGGGGTTCAATTATTGCGCTAGCAGCGTTCTACACCGCTCTTTTGATTATTGAAATGTATTTAATGATTAAGTTTGCGCGCTTAGGACCAAGCTCTCTACACACTCGCAAATATCATTTTGAAAAGCAAGAACCAAAAGCAGCTGTTAATGGGGAGGCCTTATCATGATTGAATATGAATTATTAAAAATCATTTGGTGGGTGTTAGTTGGTGTACTACTCATAGGCTTCGCACTTACCGATGGCTTTGATATGGGGTCTATGGCTCTTATGCCTTTCGTTGGAAAAACTGATAGCGAGCGCCGTGCTGCAATCAATACAATTGCCCCACATTGGGATGGTAATCAGGTCTGGTTTATTACGGCGGGTGGTGCACTATTTGCTGCATGGCCAATGGTCTACTCAGTCGCTTTCTCAGGCATGTACTGGGCACTCTTATTAGTTCTATTTGCACTCTTCCTACGACCAGTAGGTTTCGATTATCGCTCTAAACTTGAAAATACCAAATGGCGTAACTCTTGGGACTGGGGTCTGTGCATCGGTGGTGCTGTTCCAGCGCTTGTGTTTGGTGTGGCCTTCGGTAATTTATTTTTAGGCATTCCTTTTAGTTTAGATAGCACATTACGCTCTGAATATACAGGCAGCTTTTTTGCCCTTCTTAACCCCTTTGCTCTAGTTTGCGGTGTGGTAAGTCTGTCTATGCTGTGTGCACATGGCGGTGCATGGCTCATGCTGCGTACTGATGAAGCTTTAAAACAGCGCTCTGCCAAAGCCACTCAAATTATGGCAATTATCTTTTTAATTTGTTTCCTTGTAATTGGAGCATGGCTCTATTTCGGACAAGTTCCAGGTTATAGCTATGCTGTTGCTATAGATTCAAATGCTGCGCTTAACCCTTTAGCTAAAGAAGTGATTACCAATAGCAATCCAGGTTGGATGAACAATTACAGCACCTATCCAGTGACTAAAGTTGCCCCTGTTCTTGCCATAATAGGCGCAATCATTGCAATTTTTGCATCTTCAAAAGCAAAAGCAGCTCTAAGTTTTACTGGGACAAGTTTAATGATTGTTGGAGCAATTTTAACTGCTGGTTTTGCCCTATTCCCATTTCTACTTCCATCTAGTATCAATCCTAACTCTAGCTTGACGATGTGGGATGCTGTATCAAGTCACCTTACTTTAGGCGTTATGACAGTTGCTGCCTGCATTTTTGTTCCCCTTATTTTGATCTATACCAGTTGGTCTTATTACAAAATGTGGGGAGTCATCACTAACAAACATATCGAGTCAAACTCGCATAGCTTGTATTAAGGAGAAAACTATGTGGTATTTCGCATGGATCCTAGGCATTTTGATGGCATGTTTTGCGGGTGTACTCAGCGCGCTTTATATCGAACATCATCAAGATTTAGATGAGGAATAAATGATGGCAAAAGCAATGACAGCATCAAATCATCGAAAAGCTCAAGCATTTGCAATGGCCCTTTCTTTTCTGTTGGCATTGCCGCTTGCTGCAATTTTGTTAGTTTACCCTTCACTCATGCTTGATGCTAACGGACACTACAATCATAGCCAACTTATGCTGGTGATGATTGGTATATCTGGTGGATTTATTTACGGAGTAGGTTTCGTACCCAACTTCTGGTTATGGAAATGGCTATTTAGCCCATGGGTGGCTTGGCCTCTCATGCTTTTAGGCTATTACATCTGGTTTCTAACCTAAATTAAAAAGACCTCATCTGAGGTCTTTTTTCATCTCGATTAAATTAATAGGTACTAATATTAAATTAATTTGATTGTTCAGCTAACCATGCCATAAATTTTTGACGCTCAGCTTTAGAAGCTTTTTGCCAAGTTTCTACTAAACGTTGATCATTCGTTTGGGCTACACCCGTTACTGGCATAGATGTTGGAGCTGGTACAGCCACCTGAACAGAAGTAGGTTTAGCAGAGGCATACACTGCCTCAGGCTGCGATTTAGATGATTTAGTCGTAAAGTCAGTGACTTTTCCTAATAAACCCGTTGCAAACCATGGTTTTGCCTCATTGTTTGCACCAGTTTGTTGTACGATCAATTCATTATTTGCGCTATACAAAGCCACAGTTGGTTGCTCAGCATATTTCTTTGCTTGTTCAAATTGCTTTGGTGCATCTACCATTCTGAGCTTATAAGTTTGCCCATCTTTGAGAGCCGGAGTTTGAATTGTGACTACACCAGATTTAACAATGTCATGCTCTCCGCTTAAATGTTCAAAGTATTCTTGGTAACGCACACTTAAGCTTGTTTCACCAGCATCGACTTTATAATTATTTTTAGATGAACGAAATAACCCAGAGTTGACTTCCTGACCATTCACCGCAAGGATTACAATTTCCTCTGGTGCTGTAATTGTAACTGCTGAAAATACCGAACCGCTGAGTAATAAACCAATTGCAGCAACACCTAATCTTAAAGTCATCTGTCTCTTTCTCTGTGTTTGATAAGCTATTAAATCATGAGCAATATGCAATATGATTGTGACTATTTTATGACAAAGCAGTTATCGACTAATTTCTTGATTTATTATTTTGAAATATGCATTTGAATTTCATAAATTTTTGTTTTATGTATTCCTCCTATTCATTCTAAAAACATAAAAAAAGCACCTAAAATAGGTGCTTTTTTTAATTTCAATTAAATTAATTGAAAGTTTTGAAACGATCAGCATCATTAATAAATGCTTTTTCACCTGCTGGTGCTTCAACCGAACCAAATACTAATTGAGCACGTAATTTCCAAGTTGCAGGAACATCAAATGCTTCAGCTGCGTCTGCATCGACAATTGGGTTATAGTGCTGTAAAGATGCACCTAAACCAAGCTCTGAAAGCGCAGTCCAAGTTGCAAATTGAGCAATTGCACTTGAGTGTTCAGACCATACAGGGAAATTGTCTGCATATAGTTCGAATTGCTCTTGTAAGCTTTTAACAACAGCTTGGTCTTCATAAAATAAAACCGTGCCAACACCCGCTACAAAGCTATCAATTTTTGCATTTGTACCAGCAAAAGCTTCTGCAGGAACAATTTTACGCAAAGCTTCACGAACTAAATTCCAGAATTTAGCATGAGATTCACCGTATAGTGTCACTACACGTGAAGATTGTGAGTTAAAAGCTGAAGGACTATGTTTAACTGCTTCACGGATAGTTTCTTCAATTTTAGTGCGATCTAATGCAACGTTTTTACCAATTGCATAAATTGTACGACGGTTTTTAATTTTATCTAAGAAAGTAGACATTTTGTTATTTCCTACCTATTGATTTGACCAAGGGTCGTTGTTTGGGAATGAGTACAGTGTATTAAAGTCATTTTTCATAATCAGCATTAAAAATATGACAGTTCGTTTTATTTTCGCAACAATAATAAAAGATATACATATAAAAAAAGCTTCACGATTTAGTGAAGCTTTTTAGGGTTACCAAGCAATTTACTTATCAGTTTCAAACAGCGCAGCAACAAAAGATTTAGCCGAGAATGGTCTTAAATCATCAATTTTTTCACCTACACCAATAAAACGAATTGGCACATGGGTACGACTTGCAATATTAAAGAGCACACCGCCTTTCGCAGTTCCATCCAGTTTGGTAATGGTAATACCCGTTAAACCTACAGCTTGATCAAACTCTTGTACTTGGTTAATGGCGTTTTGACCTGTTCCTGCATCTACTACCAACATAATTTCATGAGGTGCAGTTGCATCAATTTTTTGCATAACACGTTTAACTTTTTTGAGCTCTTCCATCAAGTTACTCTTATTATGTAAACGACCTGCCGTATCCGCAATTAATACGTCAATTCCTTTAGCACGAGCACTTTCAAAGGCATCAAAAATAACAGAAGCACTATCAGCTCCATGACCTTGCGCTACTACAGAGATATCGTTACGTTCACCCCAGATCTGTAATTGCTCAGTTGCTGCAGCGCGGAATGTATCACCAGCAGCTAACATCACTTTTTTACCTTCACCTTGTAAACGTTTCGCCAACTTACCAATTGTTGTAGTTTTACCCACTCCATTTACCCCAACCATCAAAATCACATAAGGTGATTTATTAGGGTCAATATGTAATGGCTTAACACGTGGAGCCAACAAAGCAACTAACTCTTCTTGTAACGCTTTATATAAAGAGTGGGAATAGATCAAATCACCACGAGCTGTACGCTCTGTTAAATTGGTAATGATGGTTTTAGT
Source organism: Acinetobacter sp. AOR18_HL (assembly GCF_027855145.1). Classification (NCBI taxonomy): domain Bacteria; kingdom Pseudomonadati; phylum Pseudomonadota; class Gammaproteobacteria; order Moraxellales; family Moraxellaceae; genus Acinetobacter; species Acinetobacter sp. AOR18_HL. The sequence continues at coordinate 19,520 of NZ_JAKTIG010000057.1, read as the reverse complement.
TGCTTCAACACCAATGTCTGCAACCAACAATTGCTCTTCGACTTCTTCAAGTAACTCATCGTCAATTTCCTTTCCACCAATCAAGATATTGACCATACCATCAGCGAAATTACGACGAGTTTTGGTTAAGCCTTCTTTCATCCGGCCAAAAAAACCAGTTTTTGGTTGTTCAGCCGCTGTTTCTGTAGAAGCTACTTCTTCTTTGGCTACTTCAATATTTTCTTGTGATTTAGCAGGAGATTCAACGATGGGAACATCGATAGCAGGTAAATTAGGTAATGTGACATCGTCATCACCGATCTCAGCATCTATCAAGAATTTATTTTGCATATTCGATTGTTGCTCCATGCGGATTCCTTGAAAAGCAGCGCGTTTAAAAAGATAAAGTTTAGCATAAATTCAAAATTTTGCCTGCCACAATAGTGCTCAAAAAGCTTTGGAAACCAAGATTTAGCCTGATTACCCTATTTACTGAGTATCTTCCTGAGCAAGTGCTGGATATTGTCTAATATGAGCACCTTCAAATTGATATGCATGCATTAACTTTAAATACTCTGCTCTATGAATTTCTGATTGAGCTATTAACAGCTCAGCCATATCCTGAGTTTTAGGATAAGTAGCTTGATGAGAGAGTTGTATAATTCGTTGATATTGTTCCGGACTAATAGGCCGAAGTAATGCTAAATATGACAGCACAAAAATACAGCCAATGACAATAACCACAAATAGGTTAAAACATTGATCAACTTTTAACTCAGATTTTAATTTAAGAAAATTTTGTTTGAATATGAGCATGACCTACCTCGAATTAGTGTAGTGTAGGGTTCAATACTCATAAGCACAAGATCAAACATCCAGTAAGGCCAAGAATCGTACCTTACTGGATAATAATACTTAGCTTATTAGTGAACGAATGACGGAAAAGTATAAAATTGCTGCAATAATCACCAAGACTAAAAACATCGCAAAAATACTTAACCCTTCTTCAGCATCGGCTGGATGCAATTCGTCTTCGTCGGCAATTTTTCTCAGTTCACCATCATAAACTTGATAAAACCAGTTTTTTTGTGCAGGTTCCAAATGCCGTGCAAAGTCAAATACTCTTTTGCGCTGAGCAAGACAATAATCCCCTAAATGGATCTCTTGATGAAAGATCGCTTCATCTAATAGTTTACGATGATAATGGGCTAGTTCTATGATTTGTTCCTCTCTAGGTGGAGTATCAAAAACAAAGCCATCGATAGTATTTGTCATATTTTATTCTCCTTGTCTTTTATTCTCATATTGATTTTACTCAAAATTATTTGTGAATAATGTTTAATCATGTATCCTAATAGTGAATTAACTGGTATGCACCAATAGTTGACAAATCCATTAATTTGTAATATTAGTTTAATAATTCTAAGTTAAATTAATTTAAAGGCAGCGGTCTTTAGAAAAAGTAATCATAATTACAATAAGGAGTTTTCTATGATTCAACGTATCTCTCATCATGATTTAGAACATGTGTACGCAACTGCAGTAAACACGATTCACTCTCAAATGAATTTTCAGGATGCAGTTGCACAGTTAGAAGAAGTTGCTCGCGCTGGGCACGGTAAAGCTGCTCTGTTTTTAGCAGAATTGTATTATCAAGGTTTCCGTGTTGAGCGTGACTCACTTAAAGCACAATATTGGCAAAAGTTAGCCACAATGCAAGCATAAAGAAACGTCACCTAGGTGGCGTTTTTTTACGTCTGGAAATAAGTAAAACTAGCAATTTATCTAAAGCTTTACTTCGCCACTTCAGTCGTGGCTCAGGTGGCGTTTTTACGCTGTAAAAATTTTCTATAAATATAATTCACTACGCAACGTTCTAACCGTTTGAAGTAAAGGACATGAATTTCACAGTTGGAATATTTGTTTACGATTTGATACCTGTTTAAACTGAAATGTCATCTGATTTTTTTATAATAAGCAAGACAAGTTAGAACCTTTAAATTCACAATGAAAAGTTTAAGTAATCTACAACCGGTTTCAAGAGACTTGATGATTAAGATTTATATTTTAAGAACCATGATGTATTGCGGGGTTCTTTGGGGATTATTTCATCAAGGATGGGCAATTAAATCAGATCAGGAAGACTTTATTTTTCCTTTTTGGCTTAATGGTTTGCAGGCACATCGCTACGCAAAAGAGCATTGGCCACATTACAAGCCAAGAAGAATTACACCTAAAGATTTCCATGAGTCTTTATTACCAACTTTAACTCGACTCAACGTTACTCCTGCTTTGTTTAATTCATCTCATAGAAAATTAAAGTTATCTACTCAGCAAATGCAGCATTTCTTTTTCAAACATCCGAATTGGCAAGGAGCGTAAACTTTTCTTTAGGTGCTTAATCTCTATTAGAATGCTTTTTGAACGTTTGAATGTAAAACTTGTATTTGAATGACTATCCAGTCTTTGCATTTTTATAAAATCAAGCTAATTTAAAACAAAATGATAAAACACAGGACAGAAGAAATGACAATCGTTGCACAAGTAATCAAGAACAAAGCAGAGCAAGATATTTTTACAATTTCTCCAGAAGCCACTGTCCTTGAAGCAATTAAGATTATGGCGGATAAAGGAATTGGTGCGCTCGTCGTAGCTGAGGGTGAAAAAGTTGTCGGAATTTTGTCTGAACGTGACTACACGCGAAAAGTAACGCTTATGGAACGTTCATCATATAGCACTACAGTCGCTGAAATTATGACATCCAAAGTACTTACGGTAAGCTTAAATAACACGGTTGAAGAATGTTTGCAGCTTATGACAGATCGTCATTTACGTCACTTGCCTGTACTAGACAATGAAAAATTAGTTGGTTTTATCTCTATTGGTGACTTGGTAAAAGCTGCAATGGAAGACCAGAAAAATCTCATTGAACAATTAAAACAGTACATCTCCGGTTAATTATTTCATATAAAAAATGGGCATTTATATGCCCATTTTTTATTGATATAAAATTTAAAGATAGTTATTAATTAAAGCGACTAAACGCTCTAGCAAGTCATCAGCTTGTGCTTGAGTCATGTTAATTGGTGGCAATAAACGCACTACTGAACCAGCTGTAACATTAATAATAAGCTTATGTTGATCACGAGCAATTGCAACGAGCTCAGCACAGTCTTTAGGCAATTGAATACCAATCATCATACCAAAGCCACGTACTTGCACATTTTTATCTGCCAATTGCGCACGTAATTGATAAACAATATAACCACCAACAACTGCCGCATTTTCTACAGCATTCTCTTTTTGGATTGTATCAATTACTGTATAAACCACACGAGAACCTAGCACCGTGCCACCATAAGTAGACCCATGGCTACCAGGTCCTAATAAGCCAACAGCTTTACCTTGTGTCATTACAGCACCTACTGGAAAGCCATTACCAAGGCCTTTCGCAGTCGTCAAAACATCGGGCACAATGTTTGTATGCTGATAAGCAAAATACTTACCGGTACGGCCGTTACCTGTTTGAATTTCATCTAGCATCATTAGCCAGTTATGTTGATTACATATGGTGCGGACTTCTTCAAGATAGCTAAAGCCTTGAGGTGCTGTATTAATACCACCCTCACCTTGAATAGGTTCAATCAAAATCGCAACAATATCTGGGTGCTGCAAAGCAGCTTCTTGAATTGCTTCTACATCACCAAATGGCACACGAATAAAATCATTGGTTAAAGGAGCAAAACCATCTTGTACTTTCTTATTACCAGTAGCTGAAAGTGTTGCTAAAGTACGACCATGAAATGATTGCTCTGCCACAATTATCTTTGGGGAGCTTACACCTTGTTGAGTACCAAATTTACGAGCAATTTTAATGGCGCCTTCATTTGACTCCGCACCACTGTTTGAAAAGAAGATCTCTTCCATCCCTGAAACTTCAGCAAGCTTCTGAGCAGCAGCCGTTTGCCAAGGAATCTCAAATAAGTTACTTGTATGCACAAGTGTTGCAGCTTGTTCAGCAATTGCTTCTGCAATGACTGGATGCGCATGACCTAAACCACATACAGCAATACCGGTTAAAGCATCTAAATACTCTGTACCATCTTCGGTATATAGATATGCCCCTCGGCCTCGTACAAAACTGATCGCTTGGCGACCATAAGTAGCCATTAAATGTGATGGTTGATCAGGTTGTATTGGAGCTAGGGTAATATCATTCATAACGAACTCTGTCTGTATGAGGTTTTAAGAAGGGTTTATATAAGCAAAAACTGGCTCTGATGAAAAGTCTCATCACTCATTTATCTAAAATTTCGTCCGCTTTTTGTTATCGCTTCGGTTTATACAATAAAATATTGAATATTCAATGCAACTTTAAGTAATCAGGTGGTTTGCAAAGCGATGTAAACACCCCCTATAATGCTGCTAGATTAGTTGAGGATCTCTTTATGACTGAACAAGCACGTGATACTGAAGCGTTAATCCGCGATCAAATTGCGAAGCATCCCGTTTTACTTTACATGAAAGGCACTCCACAGTTTCCACAATGTGGTTTCTCTGCACGTGCTGTAGAGGCGCTCAGTCAAATTGGTCGTCCATTTGCATATGTAAATATTTTGGAAAACCCTGATATTCGTGCAACATTACCAAAAATTGCGAACTGGCCAACATTCCCGCAACTTTGGGTAAATGGCGAACTTATTGGCGGTAGCGATATCATGCTTGAAATGTTCCAAAATGGTGAATTAAAACCATTAGTTGAACAATACAGTGCAGCGCCAGAAGCGTAAATAATAAAAAAGCCAATCAATAGATTGGCTTTTTTTATACTCTCAATTTTAACGATCACTTACCCCGACATAGCGAAATAAATTTTCCACACCTAAATCAGATTTTAAAATAATTAGATTTTCATAAGTTGTTGTCGTGAGAGCTTCAAAAATATTCATATTCGGATCTTCGTGCAACTCATCCACATTTTGATCCATACACTCTTCAAATCGATCAGCAATAAATTCAAACCCCAAATCCATAGCAATAAATAAAGTATGTTCACATGGCTGAATATATTGTTCTTGCGCCCAGTCAATTATTGCTTGTTTGCAAAATGGACATTCAATATTCGCAGAAGCATCGTTAAGTTCAATTAATTGATAGTGCATTAGATTTGAAAAGAATAGAAAATTGTAGTGTAAAAGAAATTAATTGAAAGTTCTAGAAAAGGCTAGAACCACTCATCAAAAAACACACAATAAAATTACATTGTAATCACAATATAATTTCAAATTATCAGCTAAAGGAATATCTTAGTATATGTTTTAATTACAAAAAATTTAGTTTAAAAATTATCGTTGCAAAAATAATAATGTAAAATCATTGTTGTTGCAGAAATAGGATATTTTAATGCTCACTGATCTTGATGATTTTTATTGTTTTGCTCTCGTCGTTGAGCATGGTGGTTTTAGTGCCGCTGAGCGTGTAACGGATATACCAAAATCAAAACTAAGTCGTCGCGTATATAGCCTAGAAGAAAACTTAGGCGTTCGCCTGATTCAACGCAGCTCTCGTCATTTTGCTGTTACAGATATTGGGATGGATATTTATAGACATGCTCAAGTCATGATGAATGCTGCACAGGCTGCTCATGATTTGGTTGATCATTTAAGCATTCAACCTAGAGGTGTTGTAAAGGTTAGTGTTCCTGTTGATATTGCTCAAAATCAACTGCCTAAAATTTTGCCTGCTTTCTTAAAAAAATATCCAGAAATTCGTTTGCAACTTATGGTCAGCAATCGTCGAGTAGATGTCATTAATGAAGGAATTGATATTGCTTTACGTGTTCGCTCAAAACTAGATGATGATCCAAGTTTAGTTCTTAGACAGTTTGCACTTATTGAACAGAGTCTATTTGCAAGTCAGGCATATCTAAATGAATTTGGAGATATAAAAAATCCAGAACAACTTAGTGAGCATCGCATTTTAAGTTTGTCTGAAGAGCATCTTGATCAACAATTCCTTTTGCATGGTCCAGACAATCAGCAAAAGAAAATCAAAGTCAGCCCTATCGTAATGGGTACAAATATCCATATGTTGGCGCAATTAGCGAGTCAAAACTGTGGAATCGCTTTACTACCAGAGAGCGCAGCAGAAGATTTTCTAAAATCTGGACAGCTTGTACAAATTTTACCGGAATGGAAAGCTCCTCACGGTATATTACACGCCGTATATCCATCACGCCGAGGGTTACTACCTGCTGTACGCGTGTTTATTGATTATTTGGTAGAACATCTTTCTGAGCATTAAAATGAATTTAAAAAAAGTTCGATAATTATCGAACTTTTTTTATTTTTAAATTACAGGATAGTTTCCTACACCTTCAGGCCAAGGTGTTAAGAGTTCAAAGCCAGTGTCAGTTACAGCAACCATATGTTCCCATTGCGCAGATAACGAAAGATCTTGAGTAATAACTGTCCATCCGTCATTTAATTCTTTAACCTGTGGTCTACCCGCATTAATCATCGGTTCAATCGTAAAGACCATACCTTTTTTTAATACTAAGCCTTGCCCGCGCTGTCCATAATGTAAAACATTAGGTTGTTCATGATAAACCTTACCAATCCCATGACCACAATATTCTCGAACAATGCTATACCCTTCTCGATGAGCAACTGACTGAATAGCATAACCAATATCGCCTAGTGTAGCTCCTGGCTTAACAGCATGAATCCCAGCAACCATCGCTTCATAAGTTGTATCAACAAGTTTTTTTGCTTGCGGGTTTACATCACCTACAAAATACATGCGGCTCGTATCACCAAAATAGCCATCTTTAATAATTGCGACATCAATATTAATAATATCGCCATCTTTTAAAATCTTATTCGGTGACGGAATTCCATGGCAAACTACTTCATTTACTGATGTACATATTGTTTTAGTAAAACCATGATATCCCACATTCGCAGGAATAACTTTTAAAGTATTTACAATATAGTCATTACACAGGTTATCTAAATATTCAGTAGATACACCCGGTTTAATATATGCCCCTATCATTTCTAAAACTTGTGCAGCCAAGCGTCCAGAAACTCTTAACTTTTCCAGATCTTGTTCAGTTTTTATTGTAACAGTAGAAGCTCTCATTCAGTTTTATCCTCGTAGACACTGCTTTTACCACGCCTACAAAAATGTAAGTTAATTTAGAATATTCTAGAACGGATATAGGATAGGCTGGAAGCATTAAATGCCCAAATATTCAACATTCATAATAGAAATTCCTACTTTTATTTTTGCATAATTTCTTTAAAAAGTCAGAGACAAAAAATGATTTCCTAATTTCTTTCAATGGTTTTTCAAATACATACCTTAACCAGTTGATATTTTTAATATCTATTAAAGGTTTTTATGCTCTGAAAAAAATCTTTTTCACATAAAATACCGCTTGATCATGATCTCTTTTGCTCTAAAATTCCTTCTTTTTTATTAATTTTAATTTATGCAACATCTTCGTACTGGAGATATTATTGCCCTAGGTTTTATGACCTTTGCTCTTTTTATTGGGGCTGGCAATATTATCTTTCCTCCCATTGTCGCTCAACAAGCCGGTGATCATGTATGGCTAGCCGCTATAGGCTTTTTGATTACTGCAGTTGGTCTACCCGTAATTACCATCATGGCACTCTCTCGTATGCAGGGTTCCATTGAAATTATTAGCTCTCCTCTCGGTCGAGTAGCAAGTCTGATTTTAACCGTTGTTTGTTATTTATCAGTAGGCCCTTTATTTGCTACTCCACGTACAGCTACTGTTTCTTATGAAATTGGTTTTTCATCTTATTTTGGAACATCAAGTAGTAGCCTTTTAATTTACAGCGCAATTTATTTTTCATTTGTAACTGTAGTTTCACTTTATCCAAACAAGTTATTAGATACTGTTGGTCATGTGCTTGCTCCCCTAAAAATTATTGCTTTAGCAATTTTAGGTATTGCAGCAGTTATGATCCCAGCGGGTTACGTCCCTGCTCCAATCAACCATTACGTTGAATCTCCAGTTTCGGAAGGTTTCGTAAACGGTTATCTCACTATGGATACTTTAGGCGCATTAGTATTCGGTATCGTAATTATTCAAGCGATTTATTCGCGTGGTGTTACCGATAAAAAATTAGTCACTAAGTATGCGATTATTGCCAGTCTTATTTCTGGTGCAGGTCTTACTTTAGTCTATTTAAGCCTATTCAAATTAGGTGTAGGTAGTCATGAAGTAGCACCAAATGCAGCAAATGGTGCTGTAATTTTACATGCATATGTTCAACATGCTTTTGGCAATATGGGTTCATTATTCTTAACTGGCCTAATTTTTCTAGCATGTATGGTGACAGCGATTGGCTTAACTTGTGCTTGCGGTGAGTATTTTGCTCAGTTAACTAAATTACCTTACAAACTTTTAGTATTCATTTTAGTTGGTTTCTCTTTCATTATTTCTAATCTTGGATTAACCAAACTTATTGCTGTATCAGTACCTGTTTTAAGTGCAATTTATCCACCAGCAATTGTTGTGATTATGCTGAGCTTCTTTTGGAAATTTTGGCACAAACCCTCTTTTATTGTCGGTTCAGTAACAAGTATTGCTTTAATTTTCGGTATTATTGACGGTATTAAAGTTGCTGGTTTTGGTGATTATTTACCTGAATTTCTTCAACATTTACCTTTAAATGAACAAAACTTAGCTTGGTTGATCCCATCTTTAGTTGTTCTAGCAATTACCGTAATTATCGACAAAGTTAAATTTAAAAACATTTAATCTAGTGTCTATTTTGAAATCGAGTTTTACCCAAACATGATTTTATATATTGAATAAAATGCTGAGTTTACCCAACCGGCATTTTATTTCCACACTACTTTCAATGACAAATCAACTATAGATATAATCAGTTTTTACTGTAAAATTACACTAAAATAATTTTTAGCTTACTAGGAAAGAAGAGCAACAATGAAAAGTAAATATTACCTAACACAAGCAGATGCAGAGTTTTTAATGGAAGAAGCTCAAAAATATGCAATTGAACACAACTTTAAAGTCAGTATCGCTATTGTTGATGAAACAAGTTCTCTACTGTTGATGAAGCGTTTAGATGGTGCTTCACCTTTATCCTCACATTTATGTTTAGAAAAAGCAAAATGCTCTTCAATATCAGGTAGACCTTCAAAATTTTATGAAGAACTTCTGCAAAGTGGACGCTTAGGTTTTTTAAGTATGCCTAGTGCTCAAGGAATGTTAGAAGGTGGAAAACCCATTATTTATGACGGGCAAATTTTAGGGGCGATTGGCGTTTCTGGTGTCCAATCTTTTGAAGATGCAGAAATTGCTCAACATGCTATTGATACATTTTTAAAAAAACAAAACAGCTAACCTGAAATGATAGAAAAGAGAAATTATTACACTTTTCATTAAAATATTTTCTCTTTTCTAAAATATTAAGTATTTTATACAAAAATATTTAATATTTACTTTTTTAATACCTTAACCTTTTATAAACATAGAGTTTTTTATAAAACTGTTCAAAAAATTTTCTATTCACTATTGAATTGAATTAAAAATAGAAGTACAACATTAAACTTATTCTTGACTAAAACATTCGGTTTTAGCGCAACCACAAGGAGGGATGGAGATGTTATCATTACATTTCAACAAACAAGTCTTCATTAACACTCTGAACAGCAAAGATTCAGTTGTTTATGGAGTAACACCGCTTGCTCTTATGCTGACTTTACTGTTTCAAGGTATGATTAAAGGAAATCTGAAACCCGAATACTTTATGTATGCGATGGTTGTTTCTTTCATATTTTGTGTGTGGGCCTTTGTCGACCATAAGATGCGAAAACTAGCTAAAAGACGTCTTAGTCAACAAAACTTGAATACTTAAAAAATGGATGAGCAATCATCCATTTTTATACATCCAAAAATAAAAAAATTGTTCCGATAACTAAAATAGCTGTAGCTAATAATTCAGTCAAAATTAATCCCACCATCATTAAAGTCATCATCCATGAAGGTAAGCTAAAACGACCTAGCTTGTGAGGACGTTTGAATTGATTTGTTGTGTCCTGTAAATAGCCATGTATGATATAAACCAGAATTGAAAAACTAAAAAATAGAATATTTGCGAACACACACCATAAAGTAATATTTTCATTTAAAACAGTAAAATAACTTAATACAGCTAAAATTAGGCTAGCAGCTGCATATAACAAACTACTTCGATGAGCGATATCCACATAATAATGAGCACGACTTAATTCTGAACGGCGTATTTGCCAATATTTCCATACCCCAGTGAGCATCCCTAGCCATAAAAATATGCCACTAAACACAATTGCGAGCTGTACAGCTTTCGGTAAATCCATCTTTTTTCCAATTATTTGTTTTATTCAAATTTAATGAGCTATATAACATAAATATTGACTTTATAGTCACATTTTAACCAAGTTTCATTTCAGAACTCGTGTAAATTAAAGATATCAATAAACCAATCACTACGAAATATTATGGATAACTCTTTTGAATCATTTTGGATGACCTGTAAAGATGGTTATCAACTTGCTGCACATTTTTATCCAGCTCAATCCCCAAAATCAGTAAATCCCGTGTTGATCTGTCCTGCAACAGGTATTACTAAAAACTTCTATCACTCTTTTGCTACATGGTTAAGCGAACAAGGATATGACGTATTAAGCTTTGATTTCCGTGGAATTGGAGGCTCCTTACACGGGTCTTTGAAGCAAAGTACAGCAAGTATTAATGATTGGGGAGTTCTCGATATTCCTTGCGCAATTGATACGTTATTAGAAAAAACTAAAGCAGAACAAGTTACCCTTCTGGGCCACAGTGCTGGTGGTCAGTTATTAGGAATTGTTCCTAATTTTCATAAAGTAGCAAAAGTTATTGCGGTCGCAGGTTCCACTGGCCATGTAAAAGGTCTTAAAGGTAAAACCAAGTTTTTAGCACCGGTAATGTTCAATGTCATCTTTCCAATTTCTAGTGCTTTTAAAGGTTATGGTGCTACTCAATTTATTGGAATGGGAGAAAACTTACCTAAAAAAGTCGCCCAACAGTGGCGAGAATTTTGCAGCCATCCAGGCTATGTGAAAAATGCTATAGGTAAAACAGTCCATCATGATTTTCATAGTGAAATTATCTGCCCTATTACTTCAATTTGGGCAAGTGACGATGAAATTGCAACCGGGCGTAACGTTGAAGATTTATTAAAACTTTATCCTAATGCGCCCACAAAAATGCTAGAGCTAAATCCCATGAAACTTGGGCATAAATCAATTGGGCACATGCTAATGTTTAAAAAATCACATCAAAACTTATGGTCACTTTTAGAAGAGGAAATCCAACACTAATCTATTGATCTTTTACTTTTGCCTCTATACCCGTAATCCGGTATAGAGGTTTTTTTTTAATATTAATACCCAATTTTTTTTATAAAGTTACCTTATTAACCTAATAATTATCATAGAAAATTAAAATATATTAATCACCTATTCCTTTGTATTAAAAACAAGCATTTTTTACGTAAATACGTCGATATAGCTTTAAAGTTCTGCTATCGTTATTTATACGAAGCTGTTGTTTAAAAACGGTTAAACTAACCTATTTTAATACAAACAGCTTCTTTTTTTCTGTTTAGCTAAACCAAAGAAATTGTTCAAGGATAAGTATGCTAGCACTAGAGCCTCGACATATTCATATGAATCAACATGCTGTTGATAAAAAGCATGCATTACAGTGTCTAGTAGATATATTGGTAAAAGATGGGTTAGTTACACCTGACTACATTACAGGACTCATCAATCGAGAACAGCAAAGTGCCACCTATTTAGGTCAAGGTATTGCTATTCCCCACGGCACCCCCCAATCTCGCGAATTTATTTTAGAAACAGGTATCCGTTTAGCTCATTTTCCAGAAGGAATTATATGGGATGGTGAAAACAGAATTTATTTAGCTGTCGTGATTGCAGCAAAATCTGATGAACATTTACAAGTTCTACAAATATTAACTAGAGCTTTAATGCATGATGTAAGTGAACAGGTAAAAAATGCTAAACAACCTGAACAAATTATTGAAATCTTACAAGCTCAACCATTATCTCTAACTTTGCATGAAAATTTAATTCAAACTGAAATTGAATCTCAAGATATTGAAGATTTATTTTGGTCTGCATCTCAGATTCTAAAAAAACACAATTTCGTAAAGTGCGGTTTTCTAAGTTCACTTGACCCTGATCAAGTTATTCAACTACAAGATCAAATCTGGTCTATTTCAAGCAGTAAGTTTGTTCAACAACCAGCAATCAGTATTGTAAAGCCCCGCCATGCTTTAGACCTAGGCGGACAAAAATTAAATACGCTAGTTTGTATAGCTGCCAATGAACAATTAGATAGCCAGAGATTTAATCGACTGATTGATATTCTGTTTAATCCAGAGCAAGTTGCACAATTAGACCAAACACAAGCACCAAATGAAATTGCTAAAATCATTGGTGCAGATGTTATTCCCGATTGGCCCCACCGTTCTGTTGTACTCGCTAATGCACATGGATTACATGCTCGACCAGCAACTCATTTAGTAAACTTAACAAAAAGTTTTCAAGGTGATATCCAAGTCGCAGTAGATGAAGGCAATTTTGTTTCAGCTAAAAGTTTGACACGTCTCTTAGCTTTAGGTTGTAAACGCGGCCAAACTTTACGTTTCATTGCTGAACCAGAAACGGATGCAGTTGAAGCTTTAGATAAAGTTATTCTGGCAGTGCAACAAGGCTTAGGTGAAGAAGTTGAACCTATACAATCTTCAGACATCAAAGTAGAGCAATCTAGTGAAATCCCAAGCCATTCAAAACCACTTAGCGCAAATACAGGAATTGCTGCTTCAAGCGGTTTAGCTTTTGGCCCTGTACATGTAATTAAACCTAAGGTTTACCAATATGAACGCATGGGCTTAAGTGTCAAAGCAGAAAAAGAAAAACTTGATATTGCACTTCACGCAGTTAAAAACAATATTCACCAAGTTATTGCAAAATCTGAAGTGGCTGAAATTAAGCAAATCTTCCAAGCACATTTGGAAATGCTTGATGACCCAGATCTTATTAATGGTGTTTATCAAAAGATTAACCTAAATCTTTCTGCTCCTGCTGCTTGGCATGAGCATATTGAAGCAGCAGCCAAAGAGCAAGCAGCTTTACCAGATCGATTACTGGCTGAGCGTGCTACAGACCTACGTGATATTGGTGATCGCGTTTTGGCTCAACTCTGCGGTGAGGTCATCATCGAAGAACCTAAAGAACCTTATATATTGATTATGTATGACGTCGGACCAAGTGATGTAGCCCGCCTTAATAAAGATCGTGTAGCAGGTATTTTGACCGCCGTAGGTGGTGCAAGCGCTCATAGTGCCATTGTTGCTCGTGCTTTAGGTATCCCTGCAATTGTTGGCGCTGGTGATCAAGTACTAGATATTGAGCAAAAAAGTTCTCTTTTAATTAATGGAGATACCGGAGCTTTTATCTTAAATCCTAATGCTCAACAAATCGAACAAGCGAAACAAGAGCGAGAGCTTCAGAAAAAAATTCGTGAAGAAGCTGAACGTCATAGCCAAGAACCTGCAATTACTCTGGATCAACACCAAATCGAAATTGCTGCCAATTTAGGAAAAGTTCAAGCGACCCCTCATGCAGTAGAATGTGGTGCCGAAGCAATTGGCCTACTTAGGACTGAACTTGTTTTTATGGCCCATAGTAGCGCTCCGAGTGAAGCTACCCAAGAAGCAGATTATCGCATCGTTTTAGATGCTCTTGCAGGCCGTCCCCTCGTAGTACGTACGCTAGATGTAGGTGGTGACAAACCACTCCCTTACCTTCCAATTGCTGAAGAAGAAAACCCATTTTTAGGATTGAGAGGTATTCGTTTAACGCTAAGACAGCCAGAGCTGTTGCGTCAACAACTTATTGCTCTGCTTAAAGCTGCAGATGACCGCCCTTTAAGAATTATGTTTCCAATGATTGGACGTGTAGAAGAATGGCGTGCTGCAAAAGCTATTCTTGATGAAGTTAAAGCGACATATCCATGCGCCGACTTACAAGTTGGGATCATGATTGAAGTTCCTTCTGCTGCTTTACTTGCACCTATCCTCGCGCAAGAAGTGGACTTTTTCAGTATCGGAACAAATGACTTAACTCAATATACATTAGCCATTGATCGTGGACACCCTATTCTATCGGCTGAAGCAGATGGGCTACACCCAAGTATTTTGCAATTAATTGATCAAACTGTAAAAGCTGCACATAAGTATGGCAAATGGGTTGGTATATGTGGTGAACTCGCAGCCGATCCAAAAGCTGTACCCATTCTAATGGGCTTAGGGGTGGATGAGCTTAGTATGTCACCGAATAGTATTCCTTTGGTTAAAGCCCAAATTCGTACACTTAACTACAGCCAAGCTCAAGTGCTTGCAAAGCGTGCACTTGAATGTGATAGCGCTACTGCTGTACGTCAGTTATCCGAACAAGAAATGTAAAAATTAGGAATGGTAATGGCTAAAGTTTTAACAATTACTTTAAATCCTGCAATTGATGTGACTATACAACTCAATGAGTTACAGATAGGTGAAGTAAACCGCCAACAATCTGTAGAAATACATGCGGCAGGCAAAGGTTTAAATATTGCACAAGTTTTAAAAGATTTGGGGCATGAGGTTGTTGTTTCTGGTTTTCTAGGAGCAACAAACAGACAGATTTTCGATGACCATTTTAAAGAAGCTCAATTTCAATCTGAATTTATTTATATTGAAGGTGAAACTCGCCAAAATATAAAAATTGCTGAACATTCAGGACGTATGACGGATTTAAATGGAAAAGGTTTTTTCGTATCTGAACTTGATAAGAAGCACCTCTTCCAAAAAATTGAAATGATTTTGCCTCTGGTAGATGTGGTTGCTATTGCTGGAAGCCTTCCGCAGGGATTTAGTGTTGATGAGTTAAAACAACTTATTAAACTCATTCAAGCGCAAGGGAAAAAAGTTGCACTAGATACAAGTGGTAAAGCGTTGGTTGCTGCCATTGAATGTCAGCCATGGATGATTAAACCAAATACAGATGAGTTAGTAGAAAGTTATCAGCTTCCTGCTACAACCTATGCTGAACAAAAAAAGCTTTTTGAAAACCTAGCCAAAATTGAACATGTCGTTATTTCAATGGGTGAAGACGGTGTAAACTGGTTACATGACACTCACCCACTTCATGCCACAGCACCTAAAGTAATAGTTAAAAGTACAGTTGGTGCGGGTGACTCTCTTTTAGCAGGTATGATTCATGGCTTATTGAGTGGCTTCTCTGCTGAAGAAACATTAAAAACTGCTACAGCAATTGCAAGTCACGCTGTAACACAAGTAGGCTTTCGTATTCCTAATGCTGAAAAGCTAAACCAATTAAAAGCCCAAACAACAATCAATTCATTGAGTGAATCTGATGCCAACTGCTAAACGTTTATTATTTGTTATTAATAGTCCGCAACAGCAAGTCAATGCTTTGATTTTAGCTCGTAAGCTTGCACAAGTCGCGTCCCAACAGGGTTATCAAAATAGCATTATTTCACTTGATGAATTCGAAGTGAATGAAAGCTTTGACCAAGTTATCGTTGTTGGACAACGCCCGAAAAATCTTAATATTTTTGGTACGCACCCTTTATCTTTTATTAATATTGAAGAGATCAAAAGTGATGCTCTGTCAGCTCTTCAAACTGCTTTAGATCATTTTAAATCTGCTCAAGACTGGCAAAATGATAATAGCTTATCAGCATCTACAGCTAAAAAATTTGTTGCGATCACTGCATGTCCTACGGGCGTTGCGCATACTTTTATGGCCGCCGAAGCTTTACAGCAAGGTGCAGAAAGACACGGTTATGATATTGAAGTAGAAACTCAAGGTTCCGTTGGCGCAAAAAATATCTTATCACCTCAAGCTATTGCTGATGCAGACATCGTTATTCTTGCGACTGACATTGAAGTTAATACAGACCGTTTTGTAGGTAAACGTGTTTATAGATGTAGTACAGGTTTTGCTCTGAAGCAAACAGATAAAGCGTTTGCTGAAGCAATCAGTAATGCGCAAGTTTTAGAACAAGGTAAGCAACAAACATCTACAGAAAATAAAGATAAAGCCGAAAAAGTTGGCGTATATAAACATCTCTTAACAGGTGTCTCTTATATGTTACCTATGGTGGTGGCAGGAGGTCTTTTAATTGCCCTCTCTTTATGCTTTGGTCTCAATGCAGCTGAGCAAGCAGGCAGCTTACCAGCCATATTAAAACAAATCGGGGCCGCAGCATTTATGCTTATGGTTCCAATGTTATCTGGTTATATTGCCTACTCAATTGCTGACCGCCCTGGTCTCGCACCTGGTTTAATTGGAGGCTTACTCGCTTCTCAGCTACAAGCAGGTTTTCTAGGAGGTATTGTCTCTGGTTTTCTTGCAGGCTATATCGCACTTTTTATTGCAAAAAAACTCAAACTTCCTACAAGTTTAGAAGCACTTAAACCCATTTTAATTATTCCATTATTAGGTACATTATTTGTTGGCCTTATCATGTTTTATGTGGTTGGACAGCCCGTAGCGCATATTTTTGAGCTAATGAAAGATTTCTTAAACAACATGGGTACAACAAATGCCGTGTTAATGGGAATTATATTAGCAAGTATGATGTGTATTGATTTGGGTGGTCCAATCAATAAAGCAGCTTACGCTTTTACTGTTGGATTACTGACAACAAATACTTATATGCCTATGGCAGCCACGATGGCCGGTGGTATGGTCCCTGCTCTTGGTATGGCTATTGCGACTTTCATTGCTAAAAATAAATTTAATACAGGAGAAAAAGATGCAGGTAAAGCAGCTTTTGTATTAGGTTTATGTTTTATTTCTGAAGGTGCTATTCCCTTTGCAGCTAAAGACCCTATGCGTGTTATTCCAACTTGTATTTTAGGTGGAGCTGTAACTGGCGCACTTGTTGCCTTGTTCCATTGTGAGTTAGTTACTCCTCACGGTGGTGTATTTGTTCTTTTAATTCCAAATGCAATTAATCATGCTTGGCTATACCTTGCTGCAATTGCTGCTGGTAGTATTGTTACAGGGATAAGCTATGCGATTGTTAAGAAAAAAATAGAAGAAAAAACTGTGACTGTTTCATAATTAAAAAGGGAGAATATAAATTCTCCCTTTTTTTATAAATTATATGTGCCTGATCTCATAAAAATTTAAACTGAAAGTTTTTAATATTTAATTCCCTTTCTTTGAAACTTAAATCATTTAATCTGAATAGCTCTTGCCATAATCTGTGTAGGCACTTCTTCTGCGAGTATTATGGTTAGAGTTCGCTCTTTTGAGATTTAATGGATAAAATTTATTAAAATTATAATTTATAGACAAAAATACCTCTATTTCAAAAGCTTATTATTTAAAATAATATTTGAAATCTATTAATAAAATCAGTTACTTAATATATAAATCTAATTTTATTTTACTAAATAATAGATGTTTCATGTTAAATGTATGGTAAATTCCCTTCACACTAAAACAATATAAAACCATGATATATATAAATATTTTTTATTTAAATATCTTAATTTTCCATAGTTATGACTTTAGAGACAAAAACTTTCTCGTTCAATTCCACGTTCAAATCATAATTTTTTTTCTACGATGCCCTTGCAAGCAATATCGTTCAATTAACGATCAAGCAAGCTTAGATGCAATCTTACATATCCACTCAAAGAGTTTTAGGTACAGCCCTGTTAAGCAGTTTTTACCTTTAATAATCTTTGATGATAGCTGAAGAGTATTTAAAGTTCGCAAAGTTGTAGAAACGCTTTATAAAGATAAGGACAATTAAACCATGTCATTGTTAAATGAAGCTATATAACTTTTGCTCATCAAGTAAAGTCCTGCTATAACTTGCTTGATGAAACTATATTTTTCAACTATTAAAGATAGTTCACCAGGAATGCGATCCACCAAGGTATGGGGAAAAGTCAATGACAAAGAAGTATGCGCGTTTTTTACCTACAACAGAATCTTTTACTCTTGAAGATTTTCCATATTATTGGATTACTCAAGTACATGCTCAGTATGTACAAAATATTGATAATGCTTTAAAAAAATATGGTTTAGATAACTCACGTCGACGCATTATGTTGGCCTTAAGCAGCAAGCCTCATGCGAGTGTTTCTGAGCTTTCAGATATGATTATTTCAAAAATGTCGACCACCACAAAAATTGTTTATCGTTTGAAAGATGAAGGATTGGTTGAGACCTACTCTTGCCAGACTGATGGTCGTATTACTCGTGTAGTACTTACAGAAAAAGGCACTGAAATGATCAACAAGATCAATGACCTAACCAGTGTAGTACTTGAACAGTCTTTTGAAGGCATTACTCCTTTGCAGTTAGAAAAAATGATGGAAAGTTTAAAATTACTTTTAAAGAACCTTTCTCGCTAAGACGAAATAAGAATCTATTTATAAGCAATAGTTAAGCTCTCATTACGAGAGCTTAACTATATTAATGTCTCTACTTTGATATTGAGAGAAATAGCATCCCACATAAAATAATCAATTAACCTTCTATCTGTTGACTTGAGCTCTTAACTCCAGTAGAAATTCTCTTTCAATAACTGAATAGCAAATTTCGGAAAATGGCTAAAAGAAAATACAAAAGTGACAAATTTCAGGTACGTCGTATTAACCGTAGCTGGTGGGTACTTGAAAAAGATCTTGAATCAAACTGCTATTTAAAACATGAGCAAGTGGCAACAAAAACCTTAGCAAACAACTATGCTGATGATTATATCGAACAGTACTATATGAATCTGTACATACAACAACAGTTGAAAAAACCAGAAACTGTATAAAAAGCCATTTTGGCTTTTTTTATTTTTATAATTAAAATCTATAAAAATTATGCATAAAAAAAACCTACATCTTGGGGAAAATGTAGGCTATAAAATGCACAAAAAGGAAATATATATCCTTTTTGACAAAAAGAATTTTACGATAATACAAGCTATTATTTTATATTACTTTTGTAAACTTAATAGCGATTATTGTATTTAATTAACCTCTTTTGAGAGCTTCTTTGTTTATATTATGAAGGCTTTGTTGCACAAAGATTTGAAAGGCAAAGCGCCCCTAATTGAGCCAAATTTAAGGCGTAACTTGGGTAAGTGGTCGACCTAATTCCGTAAATCTGTTGAGGACTGCTACACGTGCATGAACCTCATTGACTTGGCTATCAAAGCTCCTTGCACTGAGTTTATCTCCTAATAATTTGATGCAGTGCATTTTAGTCTCAACCAAACTTCGGCGATGATAGCCTGACCATTTTTTCCATAGTGTCCTACCTAAACGTTTAATTGTTCGAAGTAATTCATTTCGCTCTAGCGAGCTACTCTTTGTATCTTTCCATGGTTTCGCATTTTTTCTAGGTGGAATCAC
>NZ_JAKTIG010000056.1:0-5352 GCF_027855145.1 Acinetobacter sp. AOR18_HL | reverse complement strand
TAGATCTCTTTCATAAATCAAAAAACGACCTTCTTTTTGGTTAATATTTGCACTCCGGATTTCTTGGCATTCGTGCATAATCTGCGGATGAAATACATCGATTCAAACAAGCTTTCTGATCCTCAGTTCAAGCGATACACAGGCATCTCATGGTCAACTTTCTATTTGATGGTTGAGCAATTGCAGAAGCATGTCTCTGCCAAAGGCAGACCGCCCAAGTTAAGCCTGGAGGATCAGGTTCTGCTCTGTCTGAGCTATTGGCGGGAATACCGAACCTTATTTCACGTTGCGACGAGTTACGGGGTTTCAGAGCCCACAGCCTCAAGAATTGTCCGTCATGTTGAAGACTGCCTGATTCGGTCCAATCTGTTTAATTTACCCAAAGATTTACCCGAGGGCGAAGGCATCGACTGGAATGTTGTGATCGTGGATGCCACGGAAATTCCAATCCAAAGACCTAAAAAAACAGAAGAAAAGCTATAGCGGCAAGAAAAAGACCTATACCTTTAAAGTACAGGCCATGATTCACTACAAAACTCAGCAAATTATGAGTTTATGTACCAGTCGCGGTGCAGTGCATGATTTCGAGTTGTTCAAACGCAATTTAAACCAGATTCCTTTTGGGGCTTTTATCCTTGCAGATAAAGGCTATCAGGGGATTTATGTGTTGTATCCGAATAGCCTGTTGCCATTAAAAGCCAAAAGACACTGTAAATTGGATCCTGAATTGAAAATCTATAATCAAGAAATCAATAAAAGAAGAATCGGAATTGAGCATGTATTTGGCAGCCTGAAAACCTTCAAAATTCTTGCTGAGCGTTATCGAAATAGAGGTAAAAGGCTTGGTTTGAGATTCAATTTAATCGCTGGAATCTACAACTTGGAGCTGAGTAAAAAATGATTTATGAAAGACATCTATAGTAGAAAAACATATAAAGTGAAAAAGGGTGATACTTTATTAAAAATTTCAAAAGATATGAATTGTAAAATTGAAGAAATTCAAAGAATAAATAAAATTAATGATGCAAATAAGATTTCGGAAGGACAAATACTAAAGCTACCTTTAAACAAAGGAAATAATGGAGAACCAAAGAAAATAAATAATAGTTCTAATATTAATAATGGAGTCGCTAAAAAGGATAATCATGATGATAAAGATGACCATTGGTTTGGTACATTAGCGAAAGCTCCGGATTGGATGCCAGATATTAGTGCAGATAAGATCTATAATCATATTAAAGATCAGATTCTTAATAGTACTGCACCAGAATTAAAAAATATGAATGCTGAAAGTCAAGATACTGGAAATCCAAAACAGAATATATCTAATTATAAACCAAGTATTATTTTCCCTTTTAAAGTAAAACCTATCAATGATATTGGTGGAGAACTATCAAATTATTATTGGGGAGCTAAACTCAATGATACTAATGCTTCAATGGCAATCTTTGGAAGAAATAGAAGTGGTAATAGAAAGCATGCGGGAAGAGATTTATATAGTAATTGTAAACCTGTCAGCAAAGCAGAAAGTGGCTTTGAAGTAGTTGCTATAGCACCCGGTAAAGTAATAGCTTCGCAAGGATTCTATCTACAAACTAATCAAGTAAGTATTAGGCATAAAACTGATGATGGTAGAGAGTTTGTAATTAGGTATGGTGAATTAGATCCAAAATCAATAACATTAAAAGTGGGGGATCCCGTTAAGCAAGGCCAAATATTAGGCAAAACAGGTGTAATGAAAAATAAGAATGGACCAGCTGCTATACCTATTGCTGGAAAAAGAGCACATAATGTTTCAATGCTACATTTTGAATATTTTACAGGCAATGGTTTTTCATTAGATGATGCGTCAAATCTTACAATAAAAGAACATGGACTTTATTCGAGACGTGATGATATAGCTGATCCTTTAGCAATATTGTTAGAAGGATATAGAAATAGTTTTGATTTACAGTTGCCTCAAACTACTTCTCAGAAATCAATTGGAAATAGAATACCTATAAGCAATTTAACAACAAGTGCAAATGCAAGATTATTTGTTCAAGAATGGGAAGGAAAATATTTAACTCCTGATGGGCAAGGAACATACTATTACGATGATTCTAAAGGATATTGTACAGTTGGATGGGGACATCTCGTAGGTCAATCATCATGTAAAGCTTTAGGTAAAAAAGTTTTAAAAGATTTTATCTCAATATCTCAGGCTAAAACTTACTTTGAAGAAGATGTTTTGAAACATGAAGCTTATGTCAAAAAAGCTATTAAAGTTCCTCTATATCAATATGAATTTGATGCTTTAGTATCGTTAGCATTCAATATCGGGAATATTGCTAGTAAAGCCCCAAATTTATGTAAGCTTATTAATGAAAGTAATTATAAAGATGGGCCTAAAGAAATGTTAGATATAAATAAAATAACTGTAAATGGGAAAAAAGTTCCAGATCTCGGTTTGACGAAAAGGCGTAATAGTGAATATCAATTGTTTATTAAAGGAACGTACGATGCAAGGCATTAATCTTAATTTTTTTAGTGTGCTATTAGTCTTTAGTTTGAGTGCCTGCTCAAATGCTGCAGATTATAAGCCACAACAGTTAGATGAGAAAACAGTATATAAAAATAGTGAGCATGATCTGAATAATACATATTCTGATATAAAAAGCTATATTAGTGATAATAAAAACGAAGTTAGGTATCTTATTGATACTCAACGTTCTTGGTTGAGAAATAGAAATTTAAAATGTAATTTTAATGGGAAAGAAGCAAATAATGAAAATTATAAATGTCTGAGTGATTTTAATAATTCTAAAATTAAAGATTTAAGAATATCATACCTAGACTTTGATAGTTTAGAAGGGAACTTAATAAAGCCATTTAATTATAAAGATGGTGTTATAAAAGAATTAGAAGTAGGCGGGTGTTATTGTAGTGAAAGTACAATTAAGATTTTAAAAAATAAGATTTATATATATCAAGCTTGTGATCAAAAATTAAATGAACCACGTATATATAATATTGTTGGTAAGAAAAAAGATGAATTTTCTGTAGAGTATCAAATTGATACTAATAATAATAAAGTCCCAGAGTTTAATTTGGTGTTTGTAACTAATGGAAAAAATGTTTGGAATATTGTTCCTAAGGTTTTTAGAAAAGAAGACTTATTAAATTTAAATTTTAAAATTGGCTATACAACTGATACGAATTTAAAAAACAAGAAAATTGATTGTAATGATTATGAGGAATAATTCTAAATTATTAGAACTTTGATTGTATTTGATAATAGTAATATTATCTAAAAAATAATATTACTATTTTATTAAAATTCAAAATGGAACTTATCCTAAATGAAGGAAAACTTAAGTTTGTAATTTTTACTGTTTTATGATTGGTCCTGTAGGAGCTTCATATACTGACTTTGGTTTTATTCAAGATAAGGATGGATACGTTAATGTACGAGAAAGTTCAAGTTTAAATTCTAAAATTATGTTCAAATTAAATAATAATGAAATTATTTCTTGTGTGATGGATGAAGGAGCGAATAATTTTTGTTTAGTTAATGCAAGCAATGGTGTGTCTGGATTTGTTTATAAAAATAGAATAAATAATTTTACTGGTTACACTACTATGAAGTTATCTCAATATTCTATAGAAAAGGTTGTTTTTAGTGATAAAAAACTAATAGTAGAAGTATATGCAAAAAATGCTATTTTAGATCCTAAATTTTATAAAGGAGAGTATAAGTATTTTAATGGTAAGCTATTCTTTGGTACTGATGGTAGTCTACCTGACAATAATTTTTTACAACTTGATAAAATTATTGTTAGAGAAAGAGATAACAGAATAGAAATCAGTAGAACTGAGGTCGAGCAATATTTTTTCCCTAAAAATGGTATAGATGGTGATAAGAACGAGCTTGCTGATTTTAAAATATATTACTTAAATAATAATATTTTTATTTTAAATACTTTTAATAATGGTGGTGCAGCAGCTTATAATATCATTTTAAATATAAAAAATGGAAAAGTAGCTGCCAATAAAGCTTGGAAGGTTGAAATTTGACAAAATTCATATAGTAAAGTTATGAATGGTTATAAATATTAATTTCATTAATGATGCGAGAAAATAACAGTGATTTATAAAAAATTAGTTTTTGTATGTTTAGTAGGTTTTAGCTTATCTACTATTCAATATGTAATTGAAGGAGCTTATGCAAATTCTTTTGAAATAAAGAAAGTAAATAATAATCAATCCATTGAATCTACTGAAAAAATTAGAAAAATAAAGAAGAGTTTAGACAATAAAATTTATTTATTATTGGATTCTAATGAAGGTTGTATAGTTAGTGAAAAGCCTCTTAATAAAGATATCATAATTATCTATAAAGAGGACGAAAAATTTAAATATGATATTGTAAACCCAATATTGAAAAAAGATAGTAGTGATTGTGTTTCAGAATTAGCTTTTGTTACAGATGAGCCTAATTATTTTTATAATATTAATAAAAGAAGTAAGGAGTTAGTCCGTGGTTATGGTTTTGAATTAAATAAGGATCAGATTCTATATAAAAATAATAGAATTAGAGGAGTTGATTTGATAGGGGATGGAATTCCTAATATTATAATGGAATGTTTTTCAAATGAAGGGGCACATTTTAATATTTTGGGAGGGTATAATAATCAAGAAAAATTGTTACATCGTTATACTTATCTAGATATGAACTTGCAAGCCTCATGTACTGAAAATGAAAAAATATATAGTAAAGGTTTGTTGGATTTAAGAAATAAATATAGAAAAAATTAATTAAATGAATAAATTTTGTTTATTATTGCTGGCTTTTTCGGTTAACACATTTGCAAATACAGATAAGTGGAATGGTACTTATCATTATTATAGTTCAGAAGAAATACCAGGTGGAAATGTTGCGACAATAGAATTTATTTTAACACTAACACCCAAAAAGTGTGAGTATTCTATTGCTGGCTTTCAGGTTGATAAATCTTATATATGCAAAGGGCTTTGTTGCACAAAGATTTGAAAGGCAAAGCGCCCCTAATTGAGCCAAATTTAAGGCGTAACTTGGGTAAGTGGTCGACCTAATTCCGTAAATCTGTTGAGGACTGCTACACGTGCATGAACCTCATTGACTTGGCTATCAAAGCTCCTTGCACTGAGTTTATCTCCTAATAATTTGATGCAGTGCATTTTAGTCTCAACCAAACTTCGGCGATGATAGCCTGACCATTTTTTCCATAGTGTCCTACCTAAACGTTTAATTGTTCGAAGTAATTCATTTCGCTCTAGCGAGCTACTCTTTGTATCTTTCCATGGTTTCGCATTTTTTCTAGGTGGAATCAC